>JBFMAM010000031.1:0-10747 GCA_040755805.1 Nitrospirota bacterium | reverse complement strand
CTATAACAAGCCTTTTGACATCCTGGCTCATGAGGTCCCGAACACTCCTGAGGACAAGATCAAAGTCGCTGTAAAGAAGGGATGGTGCGGACACCCTTTCTTTTTTCTTCTGTATGGTCTCCCATAATAGAAGGAGAAACTCAAGATCTTTTCTGAGGTCCTCTTCAGTAGAGCTTTCACTTGCTGTTCGTATAATCAGTCCATATCCCTTTGGTTTTATATCTTCGACAATTGTTCTAAGTCTTGTTCGCTCTACCTCGTCAGAAATCCTCCTCGATATACCTATATGTTCTACACCCGGCATAAGTACAAGGTATCTACCAGGCAGTGTTACATATGAAGTCAAGCGTGCCCCTTTACTGCCGAGCGGGTCCTTTGATACCTGCACAAGGATTTCCTGTCCTTCCTGGACGATATCCTCTATGGTGAGGTCTGTTCTTCCCTTTCTCGAAACCAGTTCAAGGGAATCGTCCTTTTCTTCTTCCTCGAGAAAGGTTGCATATTCTTCCATTCCAGCATGGATGTCGGTAACATAAAGGAAAGCTGCCCTTTCGAGCCCTATATCAACAAAGGCTGACTGCATTCCGGGTAGGATTTTTACAACCCTGCCTTTATAGATGTTTCCGACAAGGCTTGCATCGCGCTTCCTCTCAACATAGAACTCAACAACCTGACCTCCTTCGAGAAGGCCAACCCTGACTTCCTCACGTGTTACATTAATCAGAATTTCTCTGTCCATTTTTTCCAATACGATGCATGATACATGATTCACGATACATGATGTTTTTTAACTTCATCTTGCATCCTGCATCTTGCATCTTGTATCTCCACGTTCTCTGTGATTAGCCGGGTTAAGGGGTTTTACCCAGCCGCCATCCCATCCGTAAAGGGCCACCCTTGTTATGTCCAGATCTTTTAAGGGGACATTAAAGACCCTAAGAAGAAGTTCACCGAGCCTCACCTTTATATCTCCCAGATCAACAACTATTAAATTTATTGTATCTTCATTAATCAGCCGCACCTCTTCCAGCATATCCCTCAGGTTTATAACATACTTCTCCCTCTGTATATTTATCTCTTTTTCTGATAAAACCCTGTGGATGTGAGATAAATCCCTGCCTTTTATTTCATATTCATATCTTGTTATAAAACTACTTAGAGATTTTGTCTTTGCTGGTATAACCGCCATATTCTTTACATAGATTCCTTCAGGCAGTATAATGTTTAGTTTTTTCCTGTTCATAACTATATCAAAAGGCGGAACTATTTTCATATCAAAATATTCACTCAGACCAGCAATTCCTACTCCGAGTGGAGGACCAAGGGATATCTCCGGAGATGGATGAAAGCCCTTTGAGTACTCGATTGGAAACCCTGCCCTTCTTATTGCCCGCTGTAGCACGGTTACAAGTTCGAGGTGTGAAAGGTATCTCAATCTGCCTGTCTTGGAAAATTCAACCCTTATCCTTACAGGCTTAAAACGACGTGTAGGGTGTAGGGGCAACCCTTGCGGTTGCCTAAAACTTTCTGTAATCCCCCTCTGTCCCCCTTTATTAAAGGGGGATGTAGGGGGATTACATCCAAGTCCACAATTGTGGCAGATTTTCCTGCAATCAGGTGTGATGTCGCCTGACGGTGCCTTCTGGTTTTCCTTCCACAGGAATTCTTTTGTTACGCCGATATCTATATCATCCCATGGGAGTGTATCTGATTCCTTATAAGTCTTTCTTGCAAAATCAGATGCATCTGTACCTATAATATCCATTGCCATTTCCCATTTTTTAAAGTCGAAGACTTCTGACCATCCATCAAGCCTGCATCCTAAAGACCATGCCTTTTCGATAAGTAAAGCAAGGCTTTCATCACCACGGGAGAAGGTAGCTTCTAAAAGGCTTATCTCTACATCACGACCTTTAACCTTAAAACCTTTTTTTGATAGGACATCTTTTAGAAAGTCTTTTTTTCTTTTAAGCTCATCGATAGGAGCCTGCCCATACCACTGAAATGGGGTGTGTGGTTTTGGAACAAAGGGAGAAACTCCTATATTTATATTGACAAACCTCCCTGTATGCTTTTTCGCGATTTTAAGTGCCTTTATAACCATCTCAGGAATTGCCTCTACATCTTCTTCTGTCTCTGATGGAAGCCCTATCATAAAATATAGTTTGAGGTTAAGCCATCCTTCTTCGAATAGTGTCCTGAGGGCCTGTTCATAGTCCTCCTCGGAAAAGTCTTTGTTGATTACCCTTCTGAGCTTCTCACTGCCTGCCTCAGGTGCAATTGTAAAGCCTGTCTTCCTCACAGCACGTATCTCTCTCAGGAGCTCATGGTTTATAGATGCTACCCTGAGAGATGGGAGTGAGAGGGCAATCTTATCTTCTGCAAATCTTTTATTAAATTCCCTTACAACCTGTAAAAGGCAGCTATAGTCTCCTGCGCTCAGGGATGTGAATGCAACCTCCTCATATCCTGTATTTTTCAGGGAATTTTCCGCGATCTTTAAGACCTTTTCAGGGCTTCTTTCACGAACCGGCCTGTATGTCATACCTGCCTGACAGAACCTGCATCCCATTGAGCAGCCCCTCGAAACCTCTATATTTATCCTGTCATGGATGATCGATGTGTAAGGTACAATTGGATTGTCGGGATAAGGGGCCTCATCGAGGGATTCTATAAAGCGTCTTTTGACGAGGGATGAGGGATGAGAGATGAGAGATGAGTTTTTGTTCAGTTTCGAGTTTCGAGTTTCGAGTTTCGAGTTTTTCACTGATTGCTGATTGCTGATTGCTGAATGCTGAATTTGTGGCACATATATACCTTCAATCTCTGATAGTGCCAGAAGAAGAGATTCTTTTTTGCCATCTCCTGACATTTTCCACCTGTAAAATGTCTCGAGTATCTCCTTTATAGCCTCCTCACCATCACCGATCAAGAATGCATCGATAAACGGAGACATGGGTGCGGGATTAACAGTGCATGGTCCACCAGCAATAACAAGATTATTCCTTTCTTCAGCCCTCAGCGGGATGCCGCCGAGATAAAGCATATTAAGGACTGTTGTATATGAAAGCTCGTACTGGAGACTGAAACCAATGATATCAAAATCCCTCAATGGTCGATTTGATTCGAGGGATGATAAAAGAATCCCTCTTGCTCTCATCTCAGCCTCAAGGTCAAGCCATGGAGAAAACACCCTCTCGGCAGATGCAAATGGGAGTTCATTTATTATTTTGTAAAGGATTTTGAGTCCGAGATGGGACATCCCGACCTCGTATACATCAGGAAATGCAAGTGCAACCCTTACAGAGGATTCCTTATGAATGGAATTAACCTCATTGTTTATGTAGCGGCTTGGTTTCTGAAAAGATGAGAGATTCATAGCATGGTTATTCTGACTGTTTTGAACTTGATGTCTCAATCTTTCTCTGTAAGCTTCTTTCTAGCTCCTCAATCTTCTTATTTTGATTTGAAATTTTCCAGCTTTTTTTTATTATAGCAGGCATTGATACCAGTAACCCCATTATAACTCCCAGAGCAAGTGACAATAACAACACCAGAGCTAATGAGCCTTCAAATTTCCAGACAAAAAGGGTTACCGTTATAGGAATGGCATTCTGGAGTGCAAAAATGACAACCAAAACGGCCATAACTAAGGCTACAATTAAAAATAATGGCATGAGGAACTCCTTTCTTAAAGTTAATAATTCCGCCCAAATGCCCAAAAACAGAGCAGGATAAGCATCATTCAAACAACAGCCTTTTCTTTGCCTCCGGGATCCCTTCAAGTTGAGGTACCTGGTCATAGCCCTCATACCTGAGGGAGGCACAAAGGCGCTTTAAAAGGTCGGAACGATTAACCCTTCCACCTGTGTCTCTAACATGTTTACAGAGGAAATAGGTAAAGGCCCCATTATATGTTCCCTTAATGAAGGCATCAGCAGATGTCTGATTATCCTGACATCCTGCCCAGAGGATATGGTTGACCTTAATCTTCCTCACAGGGTTTGCTGATACTCTTGAAAAGAAGTCCCCTATCCTCTTTACAGGCAGGTCATCTTCTAAACGGCACAGGATATCTACAGGGGGCTGTAGAAACTTTGTTCTGACATATCTCTCGCCTTCGGTCCCAAACTCTGGGAGATAGCGTGTCCCCGTACCTGAATGACAGGAATCTAAGAAGACCTCCAGACGGACACCCGTAGGCAATTGTTTGAATAAGGCCCCCAGCTCATCATCGGTAATAAAGTTTCCATCCCAGTCCATGTCATAAGGGCAGAGAATTTCATCCAGATGGTCTTTAAGCTCATCCCCGTCACGGTCACGGATCTGGGAGCCATGTCCAGAATACTGAAAGATGAGGAGGTCACCTGCCTTTGCCCCATCTATCAGCCACTCAAGTCGCTTCATGATATTGGACTTAGTAGCCCGTCTGTCCGTAAGCACCCTTATCTCTTTGACTGTAAAGCCAGAGTACTTAAGCAAAATATCCCTTATGTTAGTTACATCATTTGCACAACCTTTAAGGTCACTCCCACTGCCAGGATAATCATTAATCCCTACCAAAAATGCCTTCTTGACCATATACTCTTCCTCCTCTTTTCCTTATTTACCCCGTTAGAAAGCCACGCCATTTATGGCGGGGATGCAATGGATACATATTTTAATTCCGCAGCCCTTCCATCACCATATGGATTAACAGCCTTTGACATTTTTTCGTAAGGGGAGGTGTTATCAAGCAATCGCATTATTTCACTGACTATCCTATCTTTATCAGCACCCACTAATTTAACGGTTCCGGAGTCTTTGGGAATTAAAATAGTCTTGTTAACGCCCTGCAGGTGACCACAAAGTAATGTTATCCACCGTTTTGAAATCACCATCGCTTGATGCTATATGTATTATCCCCTTTCTTTCCATTACAGCAATGTGGGCAGTATCGGCTGTAATGAGTCCGTATGTCTTAGCTTTCTGTATAGCTACTGTCATATCCTTGTCTGTCAGATCAAGAACTGTCAGCCCAAAGTCTTTGAGCGTGTCGATATACCCCCTGTATTCCACTACAGGCTTGAAAACCTTCTCTTTATTTTTGGTATCCTTTAAAAGAACTTTAACATTTTTTAGCGTTACCCTGTCCAAAAAGTTAGACGCTGACTGCATTATGAGTTTAAAAGTAACCTCTTCTATCACTAAAGCAGATGTGTAAGCCTTAAGATTAAAAGACTCTACCTTTTTCAAAAATTCCACTGATATGACATTAACGTCAAAGGCATGATGCAGAAAAATATTAGCATCTACAAAAATAGCCTCTTTCCCTTTAAAGTCTTTAAGATTTTTCTGCATAGAGCTTTTCCAATTCCTCCAAGGATAATTTTCCCTTAATATGACCTCTAAAACTCTCAGTATAGCTTTTCTTGAAAGGTAAAATAACAATACCTTCCTCGGTTATCTTAACCTCTACCTTATCCCCCGGGACGAGGTTAGCCTTTTTTCTTGCCTCCTTAGGAATAACAATCTGCCCTTTTTCTAATACCTTAGCTACAAGCATCTAGATTATCCTCCTTTTGTTTAACCTTAAAAATAGTTCCCTATATTTTAGGGTAATACCATATATTTAGGTATTTGTCAAGTTATTTATCTCTATCGCAGCGATTCCGCAACTTTTAAAGGAAAAAAGGTCTTCCGCCTTAGAGCTCTAATCTTTTTTGTAACGAGATTCGCATGAGGGGAGATTTCTGAAGAATATTTGACGGTTAATTGAGGGTATTTTTGCTAAAAGAAAACACTATCCCTCAAGCGAGTTATGATAAGCAGTAATATTGCCTATAGTTACCAAAAAACGTCATGGTCAAGGAGGAATTTCATTAAAAATCCTATCATAAAGCCCTGTGAATATAAGTTTAGAAAAATAGAGATTACTATGTTTGTATCTCAGGCAGGACTTGATATTTAAATACACAAAGGCACGGAATAAATTGAGGACCACCATAAGTGTAAGCCAGAATGCAGTTATTGCAGTTGGGTGATGTCTATACACATGATCTGCGTACCAATAGGTTACCATTTCATTTATAGCCTTGTTCTCAATAAGCCATCTTGAATGCCCAAGATGAACAATCACTCGTGTGGATGCCTTTTTCTTGAGACAAAGTCGTCGCCCACATCCACTCAGAGGTCTCCTCTTCCACTTTGCCTGTCCGCTGCCTGCGAATAGTTTTGGTTTCTAAGGAACGCACCACCCTGACTTTCCCCTTCAAACTTTCCCACGAACTGAACTCTTCAATATCCCACATCTGTCTCTTTGTATTTCCTGAAATTTCGAACAATGGACCCTCGTATCTAAAAAGATCCTCTGCATCCTGTAGTAGCTCTCGCCTCTCATCCTTTAAGACAGATATAACATCCTTACCATGAGCTAAGAGAAGATTGAAAAAATTCGCCTTTAGATAGAGCCCATCTGTTACCACTACATTAAAGGCACGTGGATAATTTGTAAGGATCCTTTCTATAAGCCGTGTAGCAGCCGCAACTTCATCCTCCCCTTTTCTCTGTTCTTCTACATCCAAGAGAAGGGGAAATCTCCCTATTGATAACATGGCTATGACATTGCGGTGATAGTATTGGATGCGATCCCCTTCTTTTGTATGGATTACCCTTTCGAGACAGCCAGAACAGCATCGTAGGTAACTGGCGATTGATTCATGACCATCTATAATCAACACAGCAAAGCCATGGGTCTTGTGCAGGGCTTTATTTCTTTTTAATCTGCTGTAAAGATAATGGATGAAACAACGGATCGAATCCAGGTTGATCTGAGAAAACACCCTTCCTATCGTATCAGCACTCGGCAACTCCCTCTGAAGCCACCTCCTCCAGAAACTATTCCCTTTTGCCTGCTCCAGGGCATTAAGACTTCCCATACGAGTGAGCATCATAATGACCGCGCTTGCAAAGATAGGAGATGTCTTAATGGCTGGCTGACGACGATCGTCAGTAATACCGCTGAGAACCCTGCTAAAATGATAAACATTCTCTATGTATCTTAGAAAACGCCTGAGAATCTTTTATCCCTTTTGCTTTAACCTATCCCAATAGATAGAGGATATCTTCTCCAATAACTCTTGAACCACACGATAGTTTTCTACCCATCTGCGGACAAGTTCTTCCTTCTCCTTGGGAATATAAAGCTGCTCAAGCTTTCCCTCTCTCTTTGCTGTGAGGTAAAGGTAACTGTGTTTATAACCTCCCTTGGCACACTTGCAATTGGGTCTCCCACATGTCTGTTTCCTCATTGTCAATGATCCTTTGAGGAGTTCCAGGTAACTAATATAGGGTTTTAGCCGGGAACGGCTTTCACGCTCTTCTCTTGTCATCTGCGATCTACGCATGGATACCTCTTTTCTTGTATATTATTGTTATATAAGATATGCGAAAATGTCAAGTCATTTTTACGAATGCAAATTTGCTCAGATGCTATTTTAGATAAAAATAGATGTGTCTGTAGGCAAGATATAGTAGGTTAAAATTTAAGTTGCGGAATCGCTGTACCTATCGGGTCTAATATTTCCATTTCCTTATCCCAGAATTCTCTGTCTTGTTCATAAAACATTTCTTTGGCCCTATCATAATCAATCTCTATGTATCTGCATTTAATTTTCTTTTGACAAAAATCAAAAACAGGCATATGCACAAAACAATGAAATACCTGTTTTAGGTCACCAAGAGGCCTCTTCAAGATAAATGCTCGCCTTCTTATAAATTGAATTTATACCATAACTCCAGCTTTTCATTTATAACCCCTTTCTTCCCAGTAAAATATGAATCCAGTGCATCCAATTCTACTTCTAATTGGGAGGCGAAATGCTCAATATCTAAGGTTTCTACATAGAAATGCAAACCCGGCCCATATCCACCATAAAAGCGATCTACCTGATTGGGATAGTCAATCCACACACTCACATCAAATAGATTGGAGGTAGCAGTGGACAGCCTCCCTGAATTTCTGCTCACATTCCTTTATCGTTTTACCTTCATAAATTATGTTTTCCTTTATTCCTTCAATCTTCCCTATTAGTCTATCTGATTCCACATCAGGCACAAGAGAACCATAAAACCCTTCATAGTAAAAAACCTTTCTCCTGTCTACTATTGACTCTATGAGATTTGCCATTCTTTTGACTTCCGCTTTATCCAATTTCTCAATAACTGTCTCCATAGGAACAGCCTCTCTCTTTTCCGATTCTATATCCATTTGCTTCAACTTTTTAATCAGTCCAGAACCTCTTGCCTCGTCAAGAGATATCATTTTCACTCTAAATTTGTAACCTTTTCCCCTCAACCACTTTTCCACGGCCTGACAGACCGCCTCATCAGAAAATGGTTCATCTACTACAATTACCCACTCTGGTTGGTGACTCTCCTTCTCAACGTCCATTTCTAACTGTTTCTTGCTTATAACTGTCCATGTCCAATTCAAACGACACTGATCATTTATCTCATCCTGATAGACATCAACTGACCATAATTCATCCCCTTGTGGCATTTCTTCGGGGTAATAAATATCAAGGATTTCATGACCTTCTTCCCAAAGTTCATCTAATACCTCTAACATCTTCTTGTAGGTCATAAATCTTTCAACTGATTCCACAGGAGTTAAGGCACCCTGAAGATGTCTTAAATTCCAGATAAGCCAGATACGTTTTGAGGTAACATCCTCTGATTTCTCATGGAGCCTTTCACCATACCATTCACGGAGGCTGTTCAAAAATCTTTTATACGAATCTTTTTCTCTTCTTTCTTCAATGTATCTCTGATAAAGGTCATGATACCATAGAATAAGCTTTTCCAGATTTAAATCATTCAAGAGACCTTTTGCTTCCTCAAGGGTTTCTGCTGTTCCGAGAAGAATACCTATATTTACAACAATGTAAATATTTATGCCGACATGCTTTGAGCAATTGCTACAGAATAACTCATCCTTTATTATTCTTATCTCTTCTGCGTGGGAAACACAATCTTTTACATGATAATCCTCCAGTAGATTTTCAAATTCCTTAACCTGAATGGACTCGATATTCTCATAACACATAGGACAGGTATATTTTTTATCGAAATACACGGTATCAAACATTCCCATAGGTTAATTTCCTTGTATCCCCTTTCCCTCCCTCGTCTCATATAATACCTGGATGCCGGTTGTAACAGTAACATTTATACGGTTTTCCACCTACGCCTGTAACTTTAAGCCGTTACAGTAATAGAGGATTCGAACCTCAAAGTCCCAATTATCAGTTGGGTCCCTTTCCGGGATTGCATCCCCAATATTATAGGAAAACTACCTGCTATGCTGTGTCAGACTTCAGTATTCCAGTTTGCAGCCTGAATTTTGTTATCAAGCTCTCTGGCCTTCCGAGAATAGCTGTCTGCCTCTTTTCTTACCTCTTTGATATCGATTGTGGGTACATACCGTATTTCATTCCTTGAAAACCTTTCAGGCCTTGGCGTAGCATTTTCTGCCAAACCGTGGAGTGCAGTTGCGATTGCAATATTCTTATCTCGTTCTGCAATCAATTCCATCAATGTCTTTCCTTCGATGGTTGTATTCATATTAGTCTGGTTTATCTTTGTAACGAGGTTATTAAGCTTGTTTAAGCACGCAGTTAATGCTTCCTTCAGTTCCTCGGGAGATTCACACGGTGCAGGATCTCCTTCCTGCATTTTTGCTGACAGATAAAGCCTTTCTTTTAACTCTTTGATCTCCTCCTTTACAGCTTTTCTTTCATTAAGCAACTCTGCAAGTCTCATAATTCCCGTCACCTCCATAAAATTATTCGTTATTATACATATATGAATATTTATTGTCAAGCATTATTCATACTTGCTATTGATAAATTCTCCCGTTTAGTTATAAATCAAAAGGCAATGAAGGATATCGGCAGGCGCCTGAAGTATTTCAGGCAGAAACTTGAACTATCACAGCTCGAACTGAGCCAGAGGAGTAATATTTCTCAAGCGAGTATTGCTCGAATAGAGGCTAATCAACAAAAAAATCTCAAGACAGAAACTCTAAAAAAATTAGCAGATGCACTGGGAATATCTTCATCCCAACTCATAGAAGAACCAGCAATGATAAAAGAGGAAGCACTTCCTTACGGAGCTCCAAAAATGCTCCCTGTTATGAAACTGGAAAAATTCATTACTTTGAAAAGACCCTCTAATTTAAAAGAAAAAGCAGACTTCCTCGAGCCTTCTCTTTCTCATAATCAGGACGCTGTTTTCCTCACAGCAACCGGTACGTTAATCAGTAGTCCTATTATCAACGAAGGTGATCTGCTCCTAATTGAGCCAAGCTCCGAGGTTAATAATGGTGATATCGTCCTTTTCATCTCGAATGATCAGAACACTATTGGTAAAATATTTTATCATCCCCCAATATACATTCTGCAGCCCTTGAACAAGGAGTCAAAGCCAATTATTTTTAACAAAAGGGAGAGAAAAAGGCCTGGAGTGAGAATTTTTAGAATTAGCGAAATAAGGAAGAAGTATTAACATAAGAGATTAGTTTCCCTTGCCTTCAATAAATCCTTATATCGAGATTGTGCCGCTACACTTTTTATCCCGATAGAAGCAGAAATAGCCAGGCTGGCAGATATATCGTCTTCAGCCCATTAGAAGACTCTTCTTTTAGCAGATCACGGGTAACCATTACCGAAATTTCTGATTTAAATTTCTTGCTAAAACTGTAAAGACC
>JBFMAM010000030.1:0-10793 GCA_040755805.1 Nitrospirota bacterium | reverse complement strand
CTTTGTTTCCTGAGATATCTCTGGAGCTCCCTTAGTGCCTTGCCCCTATGGCTCAGAGCATCTTTTTCATTATCACCCATCTCAGCAAATGTCCTGCTGTGCCCTTCTGGATAAAATACCGGGTCATAGCCGAAGCCATTAAAGCCTTTTGGCTCCGTCCCTATCTTGCCCTCAGAGTATCCATAAAATGTATTTACGTTACCATCAGGAAATGCTAAGGCTATGCAGCATACAAACCTCGCACCTCTTTTATCATTAACAATTGATCGCATCTCGTATAGAAGTCTTTCGATATTCTTCCTGTCATCCGCGCCCTCACCAGCATACCTCGCAGATAATACACCAGGTGCACCGTTTAGCGCATATACCTCGAGACCAGAATCATCAGCAATTGCGGGTTTCCCTGTATATTTTGCAACAGCCACTGCCTTCTTAATAGCATTCGCTTCAAATGTTGCACCGTCTTCCTCCACTTCCGGGCATCCTAAAAAGTCATCAAGCGCTAATACCGAGATCGGCATTCCCTCAACAATCCTTTCTATTTCTTCAATCTTCTTCTTATTTCTTGTTGCGAGGATAATTTCCATCTTAGTTTGCTCAGTTTACTTAGTTTATTTAGTTTATTGGGTTTATTAAGTTCATTGGGTCTCTGGATTTATAACACAAAAACCGAGTAAACACAATAAACTATGTTAACCTGATGCACTGATACATCCACCCCCCTTGAAAAATTTACGAATTTCTGCTAGTATTTTAAATGTTTGGGGAATTTAAAAGGGCAGGATTGCTCCTCAGAACTGTCGCTAAAATCCTTGACTTTATTATAATCGCAGCAGTAGCAGAGGTAGTACCAAAGGCTGGCTTTTTTGCAGGGCTTGCTTATCTTTTGATAGGGGATGGCCTTTTTGAAGGGAGAAGCTTCGGGAAAAAACTTATAGGGCTCAGGGTTGTCTCAGCAGATACAGATAAGCCGTGTACATTCAGAGATTCGATACTCAGGAATAGTACACTCGGTGTGGGATACCTTCTCTATAGGATACCTTGGTTTGGATGGATGTTTATAGTAATTGTTTCTGTTTTTGAATTTATTATCTTGTTGGGAAGCAGTGATAGGAAGCGTCTTGGTGACGAGATTGCAAAGACCATAGTAATAGAAAGTTCTCAGGCTTATGGACAGAACATAGAGAAAAACAGGGTGGGGAGACATTAATGTTTTATAACATACTCGGATGGTTTTCGAATGACCTTGCAATAGACCTCGGCACAGCAAATACCCTCGTATATGTAAAAGGAAAGGGTATTGTATGTAACGAGCCTTCTGTTGTTGTGATAAGAAAGGACAATAAGAGACTCGTAGCGGTCGGGACAGAGGCAAAAAAGATGCTCGGTAAAACCCCTTCAGATATAGTAGCTATAAGACCAATGAAGGATGGTGTTATCGCTGATTTTGATGCTACAGAGGAGATGCTCAAGTACTTTATAAAAAAGGTTCATAACAGGAGGAGTTTTGTATCACCGAGAATAATTATAGGGGTCCCTTCAGGTATCACACAGGTTGAGCAGAGAGCTGTAAAGGATGCCGCCCATGCCTCTGGAGCAAGAGAGGTATATCTGGTTGTAGAGCCGATGGCTGCTGCGATTGGGGTAGGACTTCCAGTAGGTGAGCCATCAGGCAATATGATTGTCGATGTCGGAGGTGGCACAACAGATATTGCGGTCATATCCTTAGACGGTGTGGTTTACAGCAAAGCAGTAAGGGTGGGTGGCGATAAGATGGATGAGGCTATTATGGCTTACATAAAGCGGAGATACAACCTCATGATAGGGGAGAGAACAGCGGAGCAGATAAAGATTGAAATAGGTTCTGCATGTAACACAGGCGGCAAAGAGCAACAAGTAATGGAAATAAAGGGTAGGGATCTTATCTCAGGCATACCAAAGACCATAATAATTAACGAAGCAGAAATCCGTGAGGCTATTAATGAGCCTGTTAACATAATCCTTGATACGATTAAGGTCGCTCTCGAGAATACACCTCCTGAGATCGCAGCAGATATTGTAGACAGGGGTATCGTCCTTGCTGGCGGGGGTGCCCTTCTCAGGGGGCTTGACGTACTCATCAGAAAAGAGACCGGGCTTACGGTCATCGTAGCAGAGGATCCCATCACAGCAGTTGCCCGTGGAGTCGGTAAGATGCTTGATGAGTTAGACCTGCTTAGAAGAATAGCTATCAATTAGTAATGCCTAAGAAAAGGCTTCTGCTCTTTCTCTTTATCATCATTACATCCTTGTGCTTGATGACTTACCAGAATAACAGGGAACATCTCCTGCCCCTTAAATTCCTGAATAATACACTTAATGGATTTCATGCTATAGTGAATTCTGTAAAAGACTCGATCACATCTCCATTCAAAAAGATGCTTCTTCGGGAAGAAGAAAACATAAGATTAAAAGCAGAGCTTAACAAATTGCTCAGAGAACAGCAGAAATATCAGGAGGCCCTGCTTGAAAATAAAAGACTCAGGGAACTCCTTTCGCTTAAGGAAAAAGAATACAGGTATGTTACTGCCGCACGTGTTATAGCGAGAGTTGCAGGCCAGTGGTCAAACACATTTATCCTTGACAAGGGGGTCCAGCACGGGGTTTTAAAAGACATGACAGCTATCACACATAAGGGCCTGGTAGGGAAGATCTCGGGGGTAGCTGATTCTTACTCATCCCTGCTTCTTCTCACCGACATAAATTTCTCAGCAGCGGTAAGGCTTCAGGAGAGCAGAAAAGAAGGCATAATCTCAGGCACAGGCTTCAGAAAATGCCAGTTGAAATATATCCCTTCTTCTGAAGAAGTAAAGAAAGGCGATATTTTAATAACATCAGGACTTGATTCACTATTTCCCCAGGGAATCCCTGTTGGCTATGTATCAAGGGTTGATAAAAAAGGCATAGGGATTTTTCAGTATATAGAGGTGCTTCCATTTGAGGACAACACAAAGATTGAAGAGGTAGCAATAATAAAAAGAGGCTTTTGAAAAAAGAGGGATAGTGGATCAAGCTAAAATACCCAATGACCAAATTACAATAACCAATGAAAGAGATACATGATACACGATGCAGGATACACGATAAAAATATCAGACATCCTGTATCTTGCATCATGCATCAAATTTCAATTGGTGTTTGGTTATTGGAGCTTATTTGGTGTTTAATTATTGGTTATTGGTGATTTGAAGAAAATATGATATATATATTGTGGGCAGCCATAATCCCTTTAACATTCATCATACAGGGAAAGCTATCATTGTTCGATGTCTCCCCGAACTTCACATCTGTTTTAGCATACTATGCAGGCATAAGGAATGGAGAAGTGAAAGGAATGTTTTTGGGCTCACTACTTGGAATGGCTGAAGACAGCCTTTCAGCCACATTCCTCGGCCCCAATCTCCTGAGTAAGGGCCTTGTGGGTTATTTTTCTTCTTTCATGTCCGGGAGTTTCTTCAGATGGACCCCTCTTTTAGGCATCATCGGAATATCAATACTGACATTAATAGACAGCACAGTTATTTTTATATCAAGAAGTATCTTTGATAAGATGCCAGTGGGCATCGGTACAGCAGTCTTCACAGTCACAATCCAGTCAATGATAAATGCCCCTTTAGGGATATTTCTGAGGCCGAAGGATGTATAAAGAAATAACCAATAACCAAATTCCAATAACCAGATGATAACCAACGATTCAAGCACCAATAACCAAACATACCACAAATGCAATAAAATGAAGTATCATCGCGAGGAGACCCGTGTCATATTTCCACGCCCTTCGGGCCCACAATGACAATGTGAATAGTTTGGTATATTGATTATTGGTCATTGGAGCTTATTTGGTGCTTGATTATTGGTTATTGGTGATTTTGAGCTGAAGAATATTTGACAAAAATTAGGTCTTAATAGGTCTTAATATGAAGGTAAAAGATGAATCAGAAAAGATATTGATAGTAAGCTACGTAGTAATCGCAGCTTTCCTGCTGCTTATAATGAGGCTGTGGCAGTTGCAGATACTGGAGGGTGGCAAATACAGGAAGCTATCTGAGGCCAACAGGCTAAGGATAATGTCGATACCGGCACCACGGGGAATAATATTCGACAGAAACGGTGTCCCGCTTGTAAAAAACTCCTCTTACTTCTGTGCATCAATAATCCCTGGTGAATTCGAAAAGGGCAAGGTTGAAATGCTCGCAAAAGTCCTTAACATGCCCTCTAAAGAGATACTCGAAAAGATAAACAAAAAGGGCTTGAGCCCTTTTGCACCTATAACGTTAAAGCAGGGTCTGTCTTTTAACGAGGTCGCCTATGTTGAATCGAGGCGATCTGACTTCCCGGGCCTTATCATCGAAACTGAGGTCAGCAGGGAATATATCTATGGTGATGTTGGTTCACATCTCATTGGTTATCTTGGAAAACTTAATCCTTCCCAATCAAAAGACCCTGCATTCAGGGATGTCCTACCAGAGGCATTCATAGGGCAGTGGGGCGCTGAGATGCTATTCGATAAATCACTAAGGGGCAAACCCGGTGAGCGGGTTATCGAGGTCGATGCCCTCGGCAGGGAGATAAGACTGTTACGGGTAAAACCCTCGGTAAAAGGAGAGGATATCAGGCTGAGTATAGACATCAATCTCCAGAAAGAGGCTGAGAAGGCATTTGGAGAAAGGGCGGGCGCACTTGTTGCGATTAAACCTAAAACCGGGGAGATACTGGGTATGGTAAGCAAACCCTCCTTTGATCCTAACCTCTTTACAAAAGGAATAAGCTATGATGAATGGACAGCCCTTAGTCGGGATGGAAAAAGACCTATGCTTAACAGGGCTTTACAAAGTCAGTATCCCCCTGGCTCAACATTCAAGATTGTTACTGCAATTGCTGCACTTGAGGAAGGAGTTATTACCCCTGAGACAAAGATAGACTGCAGGGGTGGAATAAACTATGGCAGGTGGCATTTTGGCTGCTGGCGTAAACATGGTCATGGCGTAGTTTCCCTGCACAGGGCGCTGGTAGAATCATGTGATGTATATTTCTACGAGGTGGGCAAACGTCTCGGCATAGATAAAATTTATGATTATGCCACGAGCCTCGGTTTAGGAAAAGAGACAGGCATTGAACTCGGAAAAGAACGGCTGGGATTGATACCAAACACAAAATGGAAGCAGGAGAAGAAAAGGCAACCATGGTACCCCGGCGAAACCTTTAATACAGCAATAGGTCAGGGATATGTAGCTGTAACACCTATACAGATGGCAGTCATGACAGGTGCAATAGCAAATGGTGGGAATCTATACAAGCCTACACTGATTAAAGACTCACATCCGCAACCCTCATGGAAAGCAAAGGTAAGACCTGAGACCCTCGAAATCGTTAAAAGTAGTCTTTCCGGGGTTGTAAATGAGCCTTGGGGTACTGGATGGGCTGCAAAATCGCAGCTAACAAACATTGGGGGCAAGACAGGAACAGCCCAGGTTGTGGCAATAAAAAGAGGCTCTCGATACCTCCCTGAAAAGTTCAGGGACCATGCATGGTTTGTTGCCTTTGCCCCGGTTGAAAAACCAGAGATAGCACTTTCAGTATTTGTCGAACATGGTGGACATGGTGGAGGTGCTGCAGCACCAATTGCAAAGAGGACGATAGAAGGATACCTTAAAAATTCGAAATTATTCAACAATGCGTATAGACCGCAGGCTGATTAAGAACTTCGACTGGGTAACACTCTCAATTGTAACGGTCATAGCCCTTATCGGAATTATGACTATATACAGTGCTACGCGACCGATTGCAGAAGGAGAGCATTCAGGGTTCTATATAAAACAGGTCACATGGCTTATACTCGGAATTATTGCATTACTCTTGATTGTTAGTTTTGACTATGTGTGGCTGAGCAGATTTTCACTTTACTTTTATATCATGGGTATTCTTCTCCTGATAACTGTGTTTATCTCTGGAAAAACAGGCATGGGAGCCCAGAGATGGTTAAGTCTTGGACCTATCTCCTTTCAACCATCGGAATTTTTCAAGCTTGTATACATAATAATGCTTTCTCAACAATTGGGCATAATGAATGGCCCTATAAGCACAATCTCATTTCTTCGGCTATTCTTTTTAATTGTCCTTCTTCCTTTTATCCTTCTCATTGAACAGCCGGACCTTGGAACAGCATTAATAACCCTGACAATCTTTGTCTCATTAATCCTCGCAAAAGGACTCCACAAAAAGGTTGCGATATTGCTCGTGATTATAGGTTTGATATCCTTACCTTTCCTCGGCAATATATTCTGGGAAGGACTAAGAGACTACCAGAAGAGCAGGATTGTTGCCTTTATAGAACCGGAAGTAGACCCAGCAGGAATAGGATATCACATAAACCAATCGAAGGTTACAGTAGGCTCAGGTAAGTCCTTCGGAAAGGGCTATCTGAAAGGCACACAGGGCCCCTTTAGATTCCTCCCTGAAAAGCATACAGACTTTATATTCTCAGTATTTGCTGAAGAGTGGGGATTTCTCGGAAGTTTCCTGCTCTTACTTCTCTATCTTGCCTTGATACTGAGAGGGCTCGATACAGCGAGAAAGGCAAGAGATGACTTTGGGAGGCAACTCGCGCTCGGGATAACATTCATGTTTTCTATCTATCTCTTTGTTAATGTCGGTATGACCTTAGGAATGATGCCCGTAGTTGGAATACCTCTACCATTTATGAGTTATGGTGGTACCGCACTCCTGTCAAATCTCCTATCAATAGGGGCACTTATCAACATAAGGACTCGAAGGTTTGAACTCTTTCACTAAAGATATTTCTTTTGGTATAATTTAGACAAATAACCAAATTCCAAGCACCAATAATCAAATAATAACCAATAACCAAATTACAATAACTAAATTGTTTGGAATTTGGAGCTTGGTTATTGAGATTTATTTGTAAATTGGGATTTGGTCATTGAAATTTGGTTTTTAAAAATGGCGGTGTAGCTCAGGTGGTCAGAGCATGCGGCTCATATCCGCAGTGTCCGGGGTTCAAATCCCTGCACCGCCACCAAAATCCTTTTATTTCAATAAGTTATATCCTATCAATTTTACAATTAATGATCACTATCCCCAGACTACCCCCAAAACCTCTAACCGGGTTGAATCCTGTAATATATTTACCCCCTTCATCCTACTCACTATTTTTATAGTTGGAATTTGGTTAAGATTAAATTGATTGGTTAAGATTGAAGATAAATAGAGTCTGTCCATAAACTAAGAATTGAGTTATCCGTCATTCCCCGACTTGATCGGGGAATCCAGTGTTTTCAAAGACTTCTGGATTGTCCGGTCAAGCCGGACAATGACAGATACGGACTTTATGGACAGACTCTAAATAGGGCTGATGAAGGCTAAGGTTGATAAGTAAATAGAAATTCTCGCCTGACTCATGTATAAATCATGAATAATCTGGGTTAGTAGTTTTCTCAGGGCTAATTGGTTATTTGTGGGCACAATTGTTGACATTTTTCAATCTCGATTGCTATAATTTTCAAAAGGAGGAGACATGAAGGTAGCAACAGTAAGAGAATTCAGGGATAAGGCCACTAGTTATTTTAAAGAAGAAGAACCAATTCTTGTTACGAGGCACGGCAGGGTTACGGGTCTTTACCTGCCTATAGAACATCCTGAAAGCTTTCCTTTAGAACTCAGAAAAGAGTTGCTTCTGCGTTTTGGTGAATCAATAAGCCGTTCACTTGAACAAAAAGGGGTAACCGAGGAAAAGCTTCTTGCAGAGTTCAGGTCATTTAAGAAAACTCGCCGCAGACGCTAATGTTATCCTCTCTGCTGTTGCGGGCAAGGCAGCACTCCGTGTCTTCCTTCAAAAAGATATTGAAATTGTAACAACACAGTTTAATATTGATGAAGTCAGAGAATACCTAAGCATTATTGCCGCGAAATATGAGCTCAGAGAAGAAATCCTTGAATCACAGTTAAAACTGCTCCCCCTAAGAATATATCAGCAGGGTTTTTACAAAGATTTTCTCCATATTGCATCAAAAAGACTTTCCGAAAAAGATGAGGATGATATAGAATTGCTTGCTCTTGCAATGAAATTAAAAATACCTGTCTGGAGCAATGACAGGGATTTCAAAAATTCAGGGGTAGAAGTATATACAACTGCAATGCTTTTAAAAATTCTTAAAATATAGAATAATCTCCGCTTCTTTCACCAATCCTTACCCCTCAATCTTTGAACCCAAATTTTGTAACAAAATTCGTCTTGGCATCAAAAAGCAAGACCCGCCCTCCCTTTCTCTTTTCTCCAAACGCCCTTCACATTGGTGGTTCACAACTTTCCCAGAATATCATTAAACAATGTACCAATGGGATCATAGTAGGCTGAATAACTTTCATTGAAGAATACTAATAACCAATATTTCCTCTGGAAATTCTTTGCACGTTACTTTCAGATATCTTTGCCCGATTCTTTTATAGAAATTAGTTCTTCCTTTGATTGATGCTTCACTATTGATGCTTCACTATTGTCAGGTTCATTCATAACAGAAAGGACTTCTTCCTCTGAGATATTTCTCCATTTCATTCTTCTCCTCGCATGCCTATCAAATCGTATAGGCTTTTTCATTCAGGCATTATCCTTAAATAAGCCTTAAATAAGCCTTATAACTATCCAGAGAGTTGCCCATATTCATATGCTCCTAACTATGATGTAAGTATATCACAAAATTTGATTACAGAGGGGTATTTCTTTATGATGCGGTGCATTGTCGTACCTGAAAATAAGTTTATTCATAGAATCCATATACTGATACCTGTATTTATCAACTACGAGTCTTTTGCCTTTCTCTGTCACAAATATAGAGAATTCAAGAAAGGAGAGGTCTATGAAGGTTAGTTTACCTTTGATATACGCCTCTTTCTTGGATGAACTGAAGTATTTTTGTATGTTTGAGGATACAACTATAAGGAGGAAGAAATAATTTCTTCTATTTCCTCTATAAACGGGAGAATCATTTTATAAAAGCATGGAGGGCTTCTCTGGTTTTGTTCCAGCTTGTAAGGAGTTTATGAAAGGCGTACCAGTCAAAAAAATCCTGGTCATCACCAATCGTGCCTGCCTCAAATTTTTTAAGAAAGGTATTGGTATCTATCATATGTTTCTTTTCGAGTGCCTTTATATACCTTTTATAAAAACTTATAGCCCTCGAACAGATATTGTATTCTCTTTCAAGAGACTCCTTAATCTCAGCAGTAATTGTCATCATGAATCACCTCCTGAAATTAGCTTACTAAAAGGAAGGGGGTTCGTCAACGGTGGGAAAATGGAGCGAGGAGAAAGGGGTCAGGACCTTTTCTCCAATCTTTTAAATACTACCCTAAGGATTTCGAGGATAAGGGTGATCTCCTTTATGCTCAGGGTTCTTAAAAAGGCGGTTAATTTGGATAGTTCTCTTTCAAATGCCTGGCTTTTAGATGAGCGTGCATCAAATTCAAAGAAAGTCCTTAGAGGGGTATTCAAGGCTTGTGCGATATTTTCGAGGGTCTTTGCTCGCTTCAGGAAAGCCTTGTCAGGCTTTATCGTCATTATCGTCTTCAGCGCTTTCGATCGCTCTTATAAACTCCTCTGCAGAATGGCACGTTATGGTGTCGGGCTTTTTTTCAGCCTTCAGCACTCTTTCCACCAGCGCCTTACGCCTTTTTTCCCTGTCAGCCAAATAATCCATAAAAATCCTCAACTCGTGCAGTGCGCTTTTAGAAAGCGTGGGAAGCATTTCCTTAATGTGTTCTATTTCATTGACTGCTGTTTTCACGTTTTTATTATAACAGATAATAAAAAGCAGGTTAAAGAGGGATGTGAAAAGGATTGTAAGCTCTTAAGATTTTTTTTATCAGTTACTGAAAGATAGAGAAAGGAGGAGGAAACCTATTTCTTTTTCATCTGATAGTTTTTCTCTATCTGTTCAAAAATAGATTTCAATATGCGACAGCACATTTTAATATCATCTACCCTTCTCGTTTTGAGGTAGGAAAGGAGTTTAATACTTTCTTTTTCAATTGCAGAAACTCTGGATTTTTGAGGGTACTCAAAGTCAAATATGTTTTTGAGGGGTACATTGAGGACATTGCTGATATTTTCTAAGGTTTTTAATGAAGGTACTGATACCCCGCGCTCCAGCCTTGAGATGGTTTCTATTGTTACATCAATGAGCTCTGCCAGCTCAGATTGGGTAAGTCCCCGTTCCTTCCTGATTTTTGCTAACTGTGCTCCTAATTGTTTTTCTATATTAGCGGGCATATCCACCTTTTTGTTCAACCGCTGGAAATGCCGAAGCAGTTAAAAGCCAGTTATTCAAGGTGGATACACAAGCGCCCGCAAGTTTCACGCTTAACTTGCCAGTGGATGGGGTAACTGTTAACAAACCTTATCCCTACTTCTCCTGGAATGCAAGCTCAGATGGGAACTCTGGTCTTGCCAAATTACAGCTCTACATCGACGGCTCGCTTCAAAGAGACAACATCATAAACTGGACTGCCGCTGTTCCCTCTACTGCTCTTGCCAATGGCTCCCACACCTGGTTTGTAAGAGCCTGGGATAATGCTGGAAATTATAGAGATTCTGCGACGAGGGCTCTGACCATTAATGCTGGGACAGGGAAGATTGCTTTTGATTCAGACCGTGACCACAAATTTGAGATCTACGTCATGAATACTGATGGCAGTAGTCAAACAAATCTCACTAATAGTTCAGATGCGGATTATGGTCC
>JBFMAM010000029.1:0-10826 GCA_040755805.1 Nitrospirota bacterium | reverse complement strand
ATGGTGTTGCTGTTTCATTCCACTTCACCCCATTTAAAGTAACAGAATGATTACCACCATTTTTGTCAATCCAACATACCCTGACAGCAATCGCCCTGAAATTACTTATTACATCAGTACAATTAGATCCCGTATTATTACAGGGGTTATTCGGGTCGAGATTAACATTTATATTTCTGCAGTTATCTGCAACCCACCATGCCCTTGTAAATGCGATCCCACCGAACCTTGAAAGGTCAGGTTCTGGAATACCTTCACTGTTATAACCAGCCAATACACTGGCGTAAGGCGTGGATTTAATTATTTCCAGCCTTTCCTGCCCAAGCTCTGTTGCTATCTGCATCTCCCTTCCAAAGGCATTCCCTGCCACTGCCATATACTGCATCATAGCGACTCCTAAAATTCCGATGGTGAGTATAACAATAGCTACCAGAACCTCAATAAGGGTAAGACCAGCCTCACCACGTAATCCCCCCCTTCCCCTTTTTTTCAAATCCCCCCTTCCCCCCTTTGCTAAAGGGGGGTGAGGAGGGATTATCGGGGGTATGGGGTGATTATTTTTATTTAATAGGCAACAATTAACTGAATTTTTCATCTCAGCTCCGTCCATGTTGTTACAGTTGTATTGTCTTTGTCTCCATCCCATTTCCACATATTTGTTGCACCTGCTTGATAGCTTATCCTCACACAATAACTATATCCTCGTCCTGTATGTTGAAAATAAACTGAGCCCAGTTTATCCATAGAACCATCGGAATCAAATTTTGCTGTTGGTGGTGTTCCACTAAAATTTACGCCAGATGCTGGAATTGCTGAACCATTAGGACCATTTGGTGGAGTTGTCCCTGTGCCATAACCAAATATTATGTTATTCCCACAATCGGTTAGATTTACTGCCTTTACACAATCAGGTACACCATTTATAAGAATATCGCCTTCAGGAAGCCTATCATTATCTGTGTCTTTGCAGATTCCAAAGGTATCAGAATCTAAGGTTATAAGATTATTATCTCCATCGCCGTCAAAACCTATCATATACCTATTATTTGTAGTATCAAAGACTATTAAATATTGTCTATTCTCCTTTATTGCCATTGCCCTTGCAACCCTCATGTTCTGAATCAAGTCCGTTGCACACGAACGCACTTTATAATCTGCTGAAAATCTGTTTATCTCCGGGACACCTAAAGCTGCAAGTATCCCTATAATCGCTATAATTATTATAAGTTCTATAAGGGTTATGCCATCTTGTCTGTGCATTAAATATTTAAACCGAATCTATACAAAGTTTCTTAAAATCATTTTCAAACTTGTCATTGCGAGCCCCTTCGCTCTTGTCATTCTGAGTCCGCCGAAGGCGGACGAAGAATCTCGTCTTATCGCTCAGGGCAGGCTCCAACGAAGCAATCTCAACCCAAGGGGATTGCAGAGCCTGTTCCGACCCCGTATTAAATACGGGGGAGGAATCTCCGAGTTTGCTTCGCCCTGAACTTGATTCAGGGCTCGCAACCGCTTCGCTCCTCGCAATGACATTTATCGTAACCTTGCATAACGATATGATAAGTAATCAAATTTTATGCCTGATTTCTGTAAAAACTAATTGAGACTGTTGAAAGGGTATGTTTTTGTCATCCGAACCATGTGCTGAACTTGTTTCAGTATCGTTTCAGGGTTTCATAACCCATTGATTTTATTATCCCGAAGCAAGTTCGGGACATGACATATTTGCAAAATGTTAAGGCTTTTTCAGCGGTCTCAAATTGGGTTGGAATAAGAGAGGATTGTGTAATGAATTACATAGCTTGTGTAGTTATCTACTCACTTTCAGAACCCCTTCCATCTGCGCAATCTTCTGAGTTAGCCCTGAAAGCTGACTTTTATCCTTCACCTCAAGAATGAATACGAGGTGAGCTTTTTTGTCCTCTGTTGAACTCGCCTCTACATGGCTTATGTTAACATTAACCGATGATATGAGTGCACTGAGGCTTGCGAGTATGCCAGGTCTGTCAACAGTCTCTACAAATAGCCTTGCAGGTGATGTTACATCACCTTCTGACTTCCATTCAACATCAACAAACCTTGCATCGTCCACAGCGAACCTATCGAGATTTGGGCAATCTTCTCGATGGATTGTGACACCTCTTCCCCTTGTCACAAAACCAACAAGGCCGTCACCAGGTACTGGGAAACAACATTTAGCTGTATGATATAAAACATTATCCACTCCCTTAATGGTTATACCTTTCTGCTCCTTTTGGGGTTTTATAATCCTTGGAACCTCTTCTAATGGTTTCTCTGGCACCAACTTGTTAACAACATGATGGGGTGATATTTTTCCGTAGCCAACAGAGACATAGAGATCCTCGAGGGACTGGATATTAAAGAATTTTAAAATCCTTTGCATATCTTCTGATTTGAGGATGGATGGGTTAAGGTCATGCCTTTTGAGTTCTCCTTCAAGGAGCCTGAGGCCAAGTTCTATACCCTGTTTCCGCTCTTCAGCCTTTACCCACTGTTTTATCCTGCTCTTTGCACGCTGTGTAACAACAAATTTAAGCCAATCCCTGCTCGGCCCATGTGTTGGAGAAGTCATTATCTCAACAGTATCGCCGCTTTTCAGGGTGTATTTAAGGGGTACTATCCTGCCATTGACTTTTGCACCAACACACCTGTGCCCTACCTGTGTATGAATGCTATATGCAAAATCCACTGGAGTTGAACCAACAGGAAGTTCCTTTATATCTCCATTTGGGGTAAAAACATATACACCATCAGGGAAAACCTCGCCCTTTACGGCCTCAAGGAAATCCTTTGCATCAGAGAGTTCTTTCTGTGTCTGTATCAGGTCCCTCAGCCACGAAATATATCTGCTGCTCTTTTCATCAACTTCACCTTTTTCCTTATATCTCCAGTGGGATGCTATACCATGTTCTGCAAGCATATGCATTTCAGAGGTTCTTATCTGAAACTCGACCCTTTCTCCTTTTGGCCCCATAACAGTTGTGTGCAGAGACTGGTACATATTTGATTTTGGTACACCTATATAATCCTTGAATCTACCAGGTATAGGTGTCCAGAGGGAATGTATAAGGCCGAGAATTGCATAGCAGTTAGCTTTTGTATCTGTAATTATCCTCAGGCCAAGGACGTCATGAACCTCCCCGAATGTAATTCTCTGTTTCTGCATCTTTTGATAGATACCATAGTAATGCTTTATCCTCCATGATACTATTCCAGGAATACCCTCTTCTTTCAGTTTACTATTCACTATCTCCGTAACCTCTTTTAAGTATTCCTCCTGTTCCTCTTCTCTCTTTGCAACCTTCCTGACAAGTTCATTATAGAGTTCGGGCATAAGGAATTTAAAGCTCAGGTCTTCAAATTCGGTCTTCAACCATCCGATGCCAAGCCTGTTGGCTATTGGTGCATAGATATCGAGTGTCTCAGATGCAATCCTCTGTCGTTTGCCTTCGGGGAGATGTTGTAGAGTATGCAAATTATGAAGCCTGTCTGCAAATTTTATCAGTATCACCCTGGCATCCTCTGACATGGCTAAAAGCATCTTTCTGAAGTTCTCTGCCTGGGCTTGCTCTTTTGTCTTGAATTCCATTCTGGAGAGTTTTGTCAATGCCTCTACGAGGAATGCGATTTCCTCGCTAAAAAGCCTTTTTATGTCTTCTGTTGCTGTTCCTGTATCTTCGATGGTGTCGTGAAGAAGGCCTGCCGCAATGGTTGCGGTATCCATCTTCATATCAGCTAAGATAGATGCAACCGCAATGGGATGTCCTATATAAGGCGAGCCTTCTTCCCTTTTCTGGCTGCCGTGGGCCTTACTCGAAAAATGATAGGCCCGTTTCAATATCTCTATATCTGCATCAGGATTATAAGATAGAACCTTTTTTATTAAGTCATCTATTGTTATTAGTTCGGTTATCATTATTTTATTATACAACTTTTAGGCTCCTGCAAAACTATCTTAGCCACAGAGAACCAGGGCTCCGTCAAAGTCCATTAGATTGCATATTATATTTCTTTCTGTCATTCCCGCTTGTCGGGAATCCTTCTGAAAAGTATAT
This sequence comes from Nitrospirota bacterium, assembly GCA_040755805.1. GTDB lineage: Bacteria > Nitrospirota > Thermodesulfovibrionia > Thermodesulfovibrionales > SM23-35 > JBFMAM01. The sequence goes on along the minus strand of JBFMAM010000029.1, from coordinate 6,750 downwards.
GAAACCTAAATTGAGCGATTTATTATCTCATAATGCCACTGAGACAGGCGAGACGCCTGTCCTACGGGTTTGAAGGTCTCACCTTTCAAGTAGGACAGCCCCGAAAGCTTTCAGGGCTGTCCTTGGTTTGTCAAAAGAATCGCTCAATTTAGGTGAAAGAAAAAAGCACCGCTTTTCTACTTCGAGTTATTCTTACCCCATAACCAATAGCTGAAAAGGCCGCCCGAAGGGGCGGCCTTTTTTATTGCCTTTATAAAAAGATTTTTGCTATTTTTATACTGATGATGTTTTATGATTCATTCGTAAAAAGTTGGAAATCATAAGCAGCTGGATTCCCGCCGGAGTTTACCCTCATGAAAATGGGGGCGGGAATCCAGAAGGTTTCCTTAATAAAATCGCTCAATTTAAGTATTAATATTTCAGTACCACCTTCTTCTGGTCTGCAACAACCACAAGCACATAATTCTCAGGGTCAAGGTATTTCCCTGCAACCCTGAGGACGTCATCTTTTGTGACTGAATTTATATAATTAGGATATTTTTTCACATAATCAAGGCCGAGGTTATAGAATTCAACAGAGGCGAGGAAGTCAGCAATCTTTCTGTTAGTATCAAGCCTCCTTGGAAAACTTCCTGTCAGATATGATTTTGCATCAGATAGCTCTTCGTCTGAAACCTTCTCTTTTCTTATCCTTTCAATCTGCCTTAGTATCTCAGCGATTACTATACCTGCAGACTCGTTCTTAGTCTGAATACCCACCTGAAAAAACCCCGATTCTTTATTGGCAGTAAAAAAGCTATAAACATCGTATGCAAGGCCCTTCTCATCTCTAATGGACTGCATAAGTCTTGATGAGAAGCCTCCCCCACCTAAGATATAGTTCATGACAGATACGGCATAGTAATCAGGGTTGTCCCTGCTGATACCGATGTGCCCGAGTATGATATTTGCTTGTGTCAGTTCTTTGTCTATCTTTATAACCTTCTTTATCTTTTTTTGATCAGAAAATACCTTTTGTGACAGGTCAGGAGACCTGTCACTACCCGTGTAAAGGGTAGTATCGGGTCTCCTGACCCGATTATCATGCTTCTTCCACTCACCAAGGTACCTTTCAATCAAAGAATTTAGCTCTTCTTCCGTAAGGTCTCCTACGACCGATAATATCGAATTGTTAGGCAGAAAATAATCCGAATAGAACCTTATTAAGTCCTCTCTTTTTATATTATCAATTGTCTCGACAGAACCCTCAATAAGTCTCCCGTACGGATGATCCCCGAACACCTCCTTCTTAAAAGCGCGCTCTGCAAGAAAAGAGGGGTCTTCCTCACCCTGCCTCAGGGAACCCTTGATAAGCTCCCTTTTTCTCTCAATCTCATACTGTGAAAAGACAGGATTAAGCAGGATATCAGAAAACAGATCAAACCCTTTATTGATATCTTTTTTCAAAACTGATAGGGTAATTGAAGTATAATCGCTACCAGCCGAAGCACCAAGGGATGCACCTATGAATTCGATCTCCTCGCTTATATCAGCAGATTTACGATTCTTTGTACCCTCAGTGAGAAGTTCTGCAGTAAGATTGGCAAGTCCTGCCTTCTCTTTTGGTTCATTGAGCGGACTCGCCTTTACAATTAATGTAACCATAACAATGGGTAGACTGTGTTTCTCTGAGTGAAGGACTATAAGGCCATTTTGGAAGACAGTCCTTTTTGCCCCGTTAGAGACACTGTCTCTAACGGGGTTTACATCAAGAGCAAAAACATCGGTAGACAGTAGACAGTAGACAGTAAATAGTATAAAGACTGTAATAAGTAGCGAGTGATAAATCCCCCCTTGCCCCCCTTTACTAAAGGGGGGCAAGGGGGGATTTGACTTCTGACTTCTGACTATTCGCTGTTCACTATTCACTGTTTACTCTTCACTACTTTTCGTGGGTATTAATACCCCTACAGTCCTGTTTTCTTCTTTTAAATACTTCTTTGCCACTCTAACTATATCCTCAGGTGTTACCTTTCTTATACCTTCAAGGTATCTGTCTATAAGCCTCCAGCCTCCGAGCATTTCAGATATCCCGTATTTCATAGCCTGCATATAAATAGAGTCCTGCCCCATTATAAATGAAGATTCTATCTGATTCTTTGCCTTCTGAACCTCTCGTTCAGATGGTGGCTCTGTCTTTATCTTCTCAATCTCTGCATAAAGAGAGCCTTCGACGTCTTTTATATCCTTACCGGGAAGGGCTGTTGCGGCAAAGAAAAATAGATATGGGTCTATGTTAAATCCGCTGTAATCAGCATATACATTAAGTGCAATCTTCTTTTCATAGACCAGCGATTGATAAAGCCTTGAACTCTTTCCACCGGAGAGTATAAGGCTTGAGACATCAAGGGCATAGCTGTCCTCATGGGGAAAACTGGGTGTATGATAGGCTATAAGGATGTAAGGTAGTTCCGCCTCCCTCTTAAGGAAGACCCTCCTTTCGCCTCTCTGTTCAGGCTCCGAAAAGCTGATGTTTTTCCTAAGAGGCCCGGGCGGAATATTACCAAAAGAGCGTTTGATCTTTCCTATCATTTCACCTGCTTTGACATCTCCTACAATAACAACAACAGCATTCTCAGGCGAGTAGTAAGTTTTATAATAGTTATATAAATCATCTCTTTCTATTGAGTTGAGGTCAGACATCCATCCGATAACAGGCCTCTGATAGGGATGCACTTTGAATGCTGCTGCAAAAACCTCCTCGAATAGAGAGTTCTGCGGGTCATCCTCGTACCTCAGCCTCCGCTCCTCCATGACAACGCTTCTTTCCGAAAGTGTCTCTTTCGGGTCTATTGTCAGGTTTTGCATCCTGTCAGCCTCGAGGTCAATCGAGAGTGTTATCCTGTCCGAGGAAAAAATCTGAAAATACACGGTATAGTCTTTTGTCGTATATGCGTTATCCGTTCCGCCATTTTTCTGAACAATCCTTGAAAATACCTGTGGGCCATATCTGTGGGTACCCTTAAACATCATATGCTCGAGCAGATGGCCCAGCCCGGATTTACCTGCAGATTCATCTTTTGAGCCTACACGATACCATATCTGAAATGTTGCCACAGGGGCCTTGTGTTCTTCGATAATCAGTACCTTCAGTCCGTTATCCAGTCTGTATTCTTTTACTTCTAAGGCATAAATGGTAATTGGAATTAATAAAATAAACAAAATGCATATTGCCACAAAGGACAATGAAAATAATCCCCCCGAATCCCCCCACACCCCCCTTTGGAAAAGGGGGGCTGAGGGGGATTTTAAAGGGGGTAAGGGGGGATTTTCAAGTGAAAAAATTGATGCCAGAAAAATCTTGAGATGTTTCATAGATAAATATTATCAGAAACCGCAAAAATAATTAACCCAGAATTATGCAAGGTTCATTGCAAACTTGTAGGGCAAGCCTTCAGGCTTGCTTTATGTTACTAAAGATGCAGGGCTGAAGCCCTGCCCTACAAAGATTTGGGTATATATTTGCGTAATTCAGGTTAAAATTGAGACATAATAATTAATACTTGACAGTTTCCGGTATCTTCGTTATTTTTATGTGAAATAAACTACCCTGCAGCATGCAAAGGGTATATTAAAACTTCATAGTCTCAATGTATTCGTCATTCCTGCGAAAGCAGGAATCCAAGATTCCGTATCAAGTGCGGAATGACACAGAGAGAATGGATTCTCACTGGAGTTTACCCCTGCGGAAGCAGAGGTGGGAATGACACGAGAAAACTCTGTAGCAAGCTACAGAGAATTATCAAGTTAAAACTTTTAAAAAGGAGTAATAATTATGGCAAAAAAACGATTAATGGTCTGTAAAATCTTTTTAATGTTTCTTTTTCTCTTATTGCCTTCTTTTTTATCAGCACAGATGCGGGAATATAAGGACTACACAGTTATAAAAAGAGATACATTATGGGACATCTCTAAGAAAGAATTAAAAGACCCTTTCCTCTGGCCGAAGATATGGAAAGAAAATCCTGAAATACCTAACCCTGATAAAATTTACCCTGAGCAGATAATCAAGATCCCTTTATACATATTGCAGAAAGAAATTCCAGAAGCTGAGATTCCCGAAACCAAATTAGAAATAAAACCCGAAATAGAAATAATTAAAAAAGAGGAACCCAAGAAAGAAATAACAGAAAAAATTGAACCTGTTAAAAAGGAGTATCTCGTTGACAGAAATCTCTTAATCTCAAGTGGTTACATTGCTGATTCAGTGCCTAATGTTGGTAAGATAGTTGGCTCTCCATCTAGCAGAAATCTACTCGGGAAAGGTGACTATGCTTATATAAAAACAGTTAACCCCACAAAGATAGGAGAGAAGTTTTATGTAATCCGTTCAGTAGAAAAGGTAACCCATCCAAAATCTGGTGACATGCTTGGCTATCTTATCGAGGTACTTGGGATTGCAGAGGTCGTTGGCCAAGACAATAATGAAACGGAAGTAAAAATTACATCTTCTTATAGTGATATCTTAACAGAAAGTCTTCTTGACAACTTCTACGAGATAGAACCTCCACTTGCTATCGAGCCTCCCAGGAGGCCTGACATCAATGGTTATATCGTCGCTACAAGACATCTACATATGATCAACGGAATATGGGATATTGTTTATATCGACAGAGGTAGAAAAGATGGCTTAGAAGTTGGTGACATACTTGCAACTACACTTCTGGGTGAACATAAGATTATAAACGGTCTGGTTCAGGTTATAAATCTCAGGGGGTCAACCGCAACTGCTATAGTCAGAAAAAGCAACGATATGGTTACCAAAGGAGATGGTATAGCAAGGGTTAAGTAGAAGTAGTAATCAGTGTCTTTAGTGCCCTGAGCCTGCTCGGATGTTTAAGCTTCCTTAATGCCTTTGCCTCAATCTGTCTGACCCTTTCTCTTGTTATAGAAAGATGCCTTCCTACCTCCTCAAGGGTATGGTCTCTATCTACACCTATACCGAACCTCATTCTTATAACCTTTTCTTCTTTAGGTGTCAGGGTCTTCAAAACCCTCTGTATCTGCTCTGATGTTTCAGTCTTTTCTGCATCAGAATAAGGTGAAGGACTGTTCTTATCTCCTATAAAATCCTCAAGCTCTGTATCCTCATCGCCTACAGGTGTCTGAAGTGCTATGGGGTCCTGTATTGCCCTGAAGACCTCTTCAACCTTTCTTGTTGGAACCCCGAGTTTCTGAGCAATCTCCTCATTAGTTGGTTCCCTGCCGAGTTGTTGTGTTAATTCCCTTGAGGCCTTAGTAACCCTGTTATAAAATTCCATCATGTGGACAGGAACCCTGATAGTCTTAGTCTGGTCTATTAAAGCTCTTGTTATAGCCTGTCTGATCCACCACGTTGCATAAGTGCTGAATTTAAAACCCTTTTCGTATTTGAATTTATCAACAGCCTTCATAAGGCCTATATTGCCTTCCTGTATGAGATCTAAGAGGGGAAGTCCACGGCCAACATAATTTTTTGCAATATTAACAACAAGCCTGAGGTTGCGTGTTATTAGCTCATTTTTAGCCGTCGCAATAAGTGTTCTGGCCTTTAAAATACGATCCCACATCACCTTCAGGTCATCAACCTTAACTCCGACTTCAGATTCAACCTTTTTATACGTCCTTTCTATTTCTTTTGCTAATACTTCAAGTTTTTTGGTATCTGTATTCTTTTTCTTTTCGTTAATCGTTTTCTTAAGCTCTTTCAGTGAGCCATACTTCGCGATCTTTCTGCTTGCGACTTCAACCTCCTTCATAAGGTTTTCGAGGGTTTCCACACATTTTATAAGGGCTTCGTCAGATCTTTCTTCTGGATTTAACTCCTCTTCTTCTCCATTCAAACTGGCTTCGATTTTTTTGTAAAGAGGTAGAGCAATAGCTATCTCCTTTATAATTTCCTTCCCCTCTTCGAGCCTTTTTGCAAGCTCCGTCTCCTCATCCTTTGTAAGTATAGAAATATCTCCCATCGAGTAAAAATATGCCTGCACAAGGTCTTCCGTCTTTTCATACTCTTCTAACTCCTCTTCTATTTCTTCCTCAGGTACTTCCTCATGATCTACAACCTTAACTCCCATATCCTGAAGGATATCCATTAGGTCTTCTAATTCGTCAGGCGAGAAAAACTCCGAAGGAAGCGCTTCGTTTATCTCATCATAAGTCAAGACTCCTCGTCTCTTCCCCATGTCGATAATTTCTTCAAAAATATCTTTTTCTCTCATTCCAACCTCTCATAAACGAAAGGGGCTCTCGCCCCTTTCAAAAGACTTACTCTTTTCTCCTCTTTGACAACAATTTCTCCTCTTTGACAACAGTAAGAAAGATAAGAGTCAAGCCACACGGTCTATTAGTACTGGTCAGCTCAATGTATCGCTGCACTTACACCTCCAGCCTATCAACGTGGTAGTCTACCACAAACCTTTAGGTCCCGATTTTCATCGGGACGGGAGACCTTATCTTGGGGTGGGCTTCACGCTTAGATGCCTTCAGCGTTTATCCCTTCCAGACATAGCTACCCGGCATTGCCACTGGCATGACAACCGGAACACCAGAGGTCTGTCCATCCCGGTCCTCTCGTACTGAGGACAGCCCCCCTCAAGTCTCCTTCGCCTGCAACAGATAGGGACCGAACTGTCTCACGACGTTCTGAACCCAACTCTCGTACCGCTTTAATGGGCGAACAGCCCAACCCTTGGGACCTGCTTCAGCCCCAGGATGCGATGAGTCGACATC
>JBFMAM010000028.1:0-11603 GCA_040755805.1 Nitrospirota bacterium | reverse complement strand
CAACTGCTGCCTCTCTGTTTTTTTTGCAAAATCATCAAAATATTTGTCTTCTTTAATTTCTTTTTATCTCAGTTTTTCATCTTTTCAGTATTATCACACCTGTCGTGGACTCAGGAGCAGCATCGTTAATATACTTCCTCATTGTTATTCCTTTAGTCCCCTTATCCTCTCCTTCAACCTATGCGGGTTGCTTACCCCTTTGAATTCTACTTTTGCTTCGGTATCTGCAGCAGACATCATCTCGATAGTTCCTATATTCAGTAATCTTTCAATAACCCCCTGCCTGACATTTATTGCCCTGATATGTCTCAATTGCATCTCGTTGGTATTCTTTGCAATCAATCCTGCCCTCATCATAACTCTGTCTTCAGTGACTGTAAACAGGTATCTAAACCTGAATATTGTTGCTAAACTAATGACAAAAAGTAAAACAAAAAAACCTCCTGACATCCTCCCTGCTTTGATTAAAAAAGCAAAAATAGCAATGCCTATAATGTATAACAAATAGTAATTCAACCACGAAGGCCGTCCTTGATAAATAATTCTTTCATCAACATCACTCATCAAAGTTCAATAAGGCACTTCCATAGTTTTCCTTAGAAAGATTTGCCCCACATTCCTTGAAATACCTGAGCCAAAAGTTCTGGATATTGTAAAATTTTTCTCTGTTGGGTATCCTTGCTCCTGTTACATAAACCTTTATGCCGTTTAAAACGGGAAGTCTTTTCTTAGCTTTTTCCGTTGCGATAATCTCGGCTATTCTTTTATCTGATAGCTTTTCTCTTTCAAAATTATATTCAGAGGAGTCTTCAATCATATCAGACATTATCACCAATATAGATTTATCCCTTCTGTCTTTTGTAAATACCTTTTCAGCTACTTGTAATGAGCCTAAAATGGCTGTCCTTATTGCAAGTTGTTCCTCTGAATTTAAAAAAGATTGCACTTTTTTTTCTATATCCTTTAATTTTTCTTTTAACTCTTTTTCGGCCTTTGCTATGGCCTGTTTTCTGTAAAATTCATTTGGAGAGGGCGGAGGAAAAGGGAAATCTTCGTCTATAAGTGGTTTAATCTCCATTTCAGACAACTCTGTTATCTTCCACACAAAAAGATGGTCTCCAATATTAATTCGGGAAATTAATTTCTTAAAGGCATCCATGTAGTCCTGTCGGGCATTCCTCGCACTCTCTGAGTAGTCTACAAGAACAAATACGGTCTTGCTGTATTCTTTTGGGGGTTCAGATTTCTGGCAGGATAAAAAACTTAAACTGATAGTCGCAATCAATACAATAATCCAGTTTTTCATTTCTCACCCCTTTCTTTATCATCAGGACAGCTCCAGTCAAGGTTTTCAAACGCAGCAGGAATTTTTATAAGGGTTTCAGGGTCAATTTTGAACGATTCTGGTGATGTCTTGTATTTTCTTACGCTCATGTTAGCATGCCTATAAGTTCTTATATACCTTACCCAGCCATCACGTTCTCCTTCTGCCATATGCTTATATCTTTCAAATGTATGTTCTCTTGCTGAGTAAGCATTATTAAACCTTTCCTCTGCCTCTGATAATTCTTTAGCCACTCTTTCTACGTCTTCACCTTTTTCTTTAACAGCTTTTAAAGCTTCTTCATATGTCTTTTTAGCTTTCCTATAATCCTCTGGATTCTTTCTTGCTTCTGTATATGAAAGATAGGTAATACCTACAAAGAAAGCAAAATTAAATGTAATAAAAATCCCTGCTAATACAGTTGGGTTGATAGGAATATTAAAAGCTCCAGCGGTCGGGGAGGCTTCAAAAAATGTTTCTCTAAGAATAGCAAAAGCAGAAAGCGCGGCTAAAGCAATAGTTATCATGAAACCAATCATGAATCTGTCTAAGCTTGATTTCTCTTCTTTTTTAAGATGATGGCCTAATAATTCAGAAGCAATCAAGAGTGCAAGTATAATAGCACTCGCCATTAAAAATGTTTCAGTTTCTTTCTGACCAAAGATTTGAAAAACATAATAATTGAACAATCCTTCTCCTATTGCTACAAATCCAAAAATGAACCAGTATATCAGTAAAGGCACCCATCTTGGAGGATAATTGAAGAATATATTTTTTGCTTTCTTATATTGAATTATTGCATCTTTATACTGTTCGCTCTCTTTTTCTATTTGTAACTCAAAATCCTCTTTTTCACCCTTTGCGTTACAATATTCTTGCGTCAATTTCTCATCCTCTTTAGACCATTCTTCACCTAACCGTTCAAAATTCCCATGAGCTAATGAGATAAGTTTGGCTTCATATTGTGAATGCTCTTTTTGATTAACTGGAGGGTCTGGGTCTTTAGTCTCCCAGAAAGGCCATGTTGGTGGCATGAATTTCCATTTCCAACTTCGTCCATCCTTTTTGCCCTGTCGTTTTACCTTTCTTAAGCTGTAATATTTAGGTTTTGCCATTTTTACTATCTAATTAATGCCTAAAAATCGGTTTGCAATTCATTTATACTTTCTTATCATCCCAGAAACAAACTTAAACGGAAAAAGGAAAACAGCTTTAAGTCCATTATACACAAATCTTCCCATCACATCATTGAATAAATCCTTCCCCAGTAGGATTCTCAATACTACGAAAACACTAGTAAGATTATACCAAATATTAGTTTTTGTTCCAATGTTAATTGATAGAAGTAATTTTTCCCTATGCCTACAAGAATTGGAGCAAGGGAGGCTATTAACAATATTTTCCCTATTTTTCTAAAAGCCTGCCCTCTGGTAAAAAAGCCAAGAATCAACCCCAAAGCTATAAATAGGATAATTAATAAGGCCAAAAACGGTTCCTCTATTCCCTTAGCAGAGTCCCACGGGCTTGCCCGTGAGTATCTACCTGACCAACCATTTCCATAGAGGCAGGTAATGTATCTTCTGAACACCAGAAAATTCTTCTGCCTCATAATCTGTAGTCCAAAGACAAAATTTAACCTGAATTACGCAAGGATATCCTTAAAAGCATTGCCATTTGTCACCCTGAAATCGTTTCAGAGTCTCCTTTTAAGAGATCCTGAATCAAGTTCAGAATGACAGTTAACAAACAATTTCATATAACCCTTGCTTAATTTGGGTTTAATATTAATATGTTCCGATACTATTCGTTTGCCTCTTGACAAAGGGCCTTTTAATGGGTGCCCCCCTTGTCTTTCTGTATTTTCCTTAGAATCCCCTCACCCGCTCCCATCAAAGGAGAGGGGACTGTGGAAAATTTTTTCTTCTATAATCCGTTACAGCGTAAATAATACCAAAGAATAAGGCGCCGCTAATATTTGCTAACTCGTCTGAAAAAGAGAATTCTCTCCAGTGCAATGCAGACTGTAAAAGCTCCATAGCAAACCCGTAAAGTGAGGCAAAGATTATAGATAAAACGATTGATTTAGTTAGTGATACCTTTAATCTTAAAACCCTTAAAAAAACAACTGCAGTTATTCCGTAGACTATAAAATGTATTATTTTATCTAATGGAGTATCTATTTGTGGCCCACCGGCTGGTATAATAGAAAGGAATAAAATAACTAAAAGCCAGATAAGAGTAATAACCATTACTCACCTGCAAGGCTTTTATCGTAAAGTTCTTTCTTACTCAACCCATATGCCTCTGCAATCTTTTTAACAGCCTCTTTTCTACCGAGCCCTTTTTTCATTAAAGAGCTTATTTCTAACAGGACATCATCAGTTGTAAGTCTTTTCTCCTCTGTCTTCCCCTCTACAACGATTACATACTCACCTGCTATTGTTGATTTTTCGAGCTTGCTGATTATTTCCGAGATACTGCCCCTTAACACGTCCTCATGGATTTTAGTAATTTCCTTTGCGAGTGCTACCCTTCTTTCTACAAATATCTCCTCCATATCGGTAAGTGTCTCAAGGATCCTATGTGGTGCTTCGTAAAAAACGAGTGTCCTGGGTTCAAGGCTCAGGTCCTTTAAAACCTTCTGGCGATGACTTTTTTTAGGTGGAAGAAACCCTATAAATGTAAATTCCCTTGTCGTAAGTCCAGATATGGACAATGCAGCAATCAATGCTGATGGGCCAGGAATGGATGTAACACTAAAGCCTTTTTCTAAGGCCATTTTTATGAGCACCGCTCCTGGGTCAGATATTCCGGGGGTTCCCGCATCTGAGATAAGGGCAACTGACTGTCCAGAGTGCAACCTTTCAAGAACTTCTTCTGACTTCGCCTTTTCTCTTTCCCCCCAGTAACTTATTAATGGTTTAGAAATACCATAATGGTTGAGTAACTTTAATGAATGGTGGGTATCCTCGGCAGCAATAACATCTACCTCTTTTAAAATACGTAATGCCCTTAAAGTAATATCCTCAAGATTGCCAATAGGGGTTGAAACTATATAAAGAGTGCCCTTCACTCTATCTTAAGCAGTCTCCTGAGTTGCCTGTCTGTCCTCACAATCTCATTTACGTCATCACCTGTTAGCTCCCATGTATATCTGCCCTCCGCTAAACGTTTGAGTTTGATCTTAACAGGTTTCTTTGGTTTCACCTGCTGGATCTCAGGCTGCTTTTTGAACTGGAAGTTCTTATTTTCAGGAAAAACAGGACTAAAAAGAAAGACAATAGAGATAGATAAGACTACTAATAACAAAAAAATTCTTTTCTGCATCAATACCTCAGACCACTTTCTGACTTAAGAATTCTTATACTTCCGGTCAACTATTCAAGGTTATAATCTGATATTATTGTCCACTAAAGAGATTGCTTCGCTACGCTCGCAATGACAAAACAAACAATACTGCTTTTTACCTGTCATTGCAAGGAGCAGAGATTCCTCGCCTGTCATTGTGAGTCCCGACCAGAGTCGGGGCGAAGCACTCTCAAGATGGGCTTGTAACAGGCTCCGCAATCTCAATAGCCCCTATATTTATTTGTTATCGGGAAACGTCTGTCTTTTCCAAATGCCCTTCGGGTTATCTTTATTCCCGGAGGTGACTGCCTCCTTTTGTATTCACTTGTATCAATCATTCTAATAACATTCTGTGTACATTCAATCTCACAGCCAAGAGACAATATCTCCTTAAAACTTTTATCATCCTCTATGTATGCCTTCAGTATAGGGTCGAGTACTGGATAAGGTGGAAGGGTGTCTGTATCCTTTTGGTCAGGCTTTAGTTCTGCAGAAGGGTCCTTCCAGAATACTCTTTCAGGTATTACAGCCCTACCCTCTTTATTATTCTTCCACCTGCAGAGCTCATATACCATTGTTTTTGGTACATCCTTTATTACTGCAAATCCACCTGCCATGTCACCATAAAGGGTTGCATATCCAACACTCATCTCTGATTTATTACCTGTGGTCAGGACAAGCCATCCGAATTTATTCGAGAATGCCATAAGGATATTTCCTCTTATCCTTGCCTGGATGTTTTCCTCCGTTGCATCTGCTGGTAAATCCTGGAATTCCTTTTTCAGGGTATTGAGATAGCCCTGAAATATGCTATTAATAGGTACTTCTATTACCTTTATCTCCAGATTGCTAGCGAGGGCATACACATCTTCTCTACTCTCTCTCGATGTATATGGAGAAGGCATAAAAAGCCCCGTAACATTCTCTTTACCGAGTGCATCTACAGCAACAGATGACACGAGTGCAGAATCAATGCCGCCGCTCAGACCTATAACAACACCCTTAAATCCATTCTTGGTGACATAATCAGATGTGCCGAGTACAAGCGCCTTATAGACCTCTTCTAACGGTTCTAAAACTGTATATCCTGTTGTTAATAAAGGGGGATATGACATTGTTCTGTCTTCACGCAATGTCTTTTCAACAGTAATGGTAATCTTTTCAACAACACCCTTCTCAAGTTTAATGACCTCCTGTCTCCTGCGGGGGGCATGGAGCCTTCTCATCGTTAAAGCCTCAAGGTTTAAGTCAACAATAACCATGTCCTCTTCAAATTGCTTTCCCCTCGCCATTACTGTACCATCCTGGTCAAGGATAATACTATTTCCATCGAATACAAGCTCGTCTTGTCCTCCAACTATGTTTAGATAAGCTACTATGACCATACTATCAGAGGCCCTTGTCGAAAGCATATTTTCTCTGAATCTTCCCTTGCTGATACGATACGGCGATGCATTTATATTTATAATCACCTCAGCGCCCGCAAGTGCCTGTATCCTTGTCGGACCTTCCGGGTACCAGATATCCTCACATATATTGATACCTATCCAGACATCACCAATCTGGTATATAGGGCATCTTGTGCCAGCCTGGAAATATCGATATTCGTCAAATACACCATAATTTGGTAGATACATCTTGTGATAGGTATCAATAAGGGTTTTGTTATAAATTATTGCAGCAGCATTATAGATATCGTCTCTTCTGTCAACAAAGCCAACTATTACTGGTACATCTGTTACCTTTTCCTGAACCTTTTTAAGGGCATCAAGGTTATCTTCTATGAACTGAGGTTTTAATAGAAGATCCTCAGGCGGATAACCTGTTATTGCGAGCTCAGGAAATGTAACTACCTGAGCGCCGGCTTTCCTTGCATTCTCAATGTAGTTGATAATTTTTGAGACATTACCCTCAAAATCTCCTACGGTAGGATTAATCTGTGCAAGTGCAATCCTGAGCGCCCTCATTTATACCCTCATCAACCTAAAATTATCCATACAACTTTCGCAGAACTAATTCTGACGCGGTATCGTCATTCCCGCGAAAGCGGGAATCCAGAGGCAAACAAACGACTGGATTCCGTGTCAAGCACGGAATGACAACTAAATAACATCTGCGAAAGTTGTATTATCTATATAATACTAAAATCCTGAATCCGTATCTATTATAGCATTAGAGCAAAGATTCAACAAAAAATCTATCCACCTTTACCTTTCTTTTCCCATTGGAGGGGAGCGTTGACTTTGAATACGTACGATGTTTAAACTTAACCCTGTTAGAGACCCACATACTTCGGGGTATAGAGGAAAAAGTCTCCCTCATTGGGACTGAGTCTCTAACAGGGTTAACTTCTATGAAAAAGGGGCTTGTAAAAATAATTGAAGATTCATTAAAAACACTCGGCATTGAGGTTATTCCTGCAATCGAGGTAGAAGTGCCCCCAAGGGAGTCTTTTGGAGATATGGCAACACCTGTAGCAATATCTCTCTCAGAGATACTAAGAAAACCTCCGAGAAAGATAGCAGAGGAACTTGTAAATTCCATTAAAGATAAAACTATTTTCGAGAAGATAGATATTGCAGGTCCTGGATTCATCAACTTTACATTCTCAAAAGAATACCTGTATTCAGAGTTTGGAAAATTGATAAAGTATAAAGGCAGTTTTTTGAGGGAAGACATGGGTAAAGGCAAAAAGGTACAGATTGAATTCATCAGTGCAAATCCAACAGGCCCACTCCACCTCGGACATGGAAGGGGTGGTGCTACAGGTGCCGCCCTATCTAATCTTCTTAAGGCTGCTGGTTATGAGGTTGAGCGTGAATACTATATAAACGATGCAGGGAAACAGGTAAAACTCCTTGGCCTATCCGTGTTCGCTCGCTATAAGCAATTGCTCGGAATAGAATATCCATTTCCAGAAGAAGGCTATAGAGGTAGATATATAGAGGAGATAGCAAATGCAATAATTAAAGAAGATAGCGAAAAATACATTAAGGCAGAATTTGATGAGGTATCAGATCTTTTTATTGACTATTCCTTAAAGATAATTCTATCGAGCATCAAAAAGGATTTAGAAGATTTCGGCATCGCCTTTGATACATGGCAGAGTGAAGAGGAGCTATACAAAGAAGGGGGAGTAGAAAAGGCTATCGATGACCTCAGGCTGAAAGGTCTTATATTCGAAAAAGATGGTGCTATATGGTTTAAGTCAACCGCATTTGGAGATGACAAAGATAGGGTGATCATCAAACAGGATGGCGAATATACATATTTTATTTCTGACATCGCATATCATAGGAAGAAGATCGAAAAGAAATATGATGGCCTGATCAATATATGGGGTGCTGACCACCACGGTTATATCCCAAGGCTCAAGGCAGTCATCGAGGCACTCGGCTACCCTAAGGAGAAGTTAAAGATACTACTCGTCCAGATGGTTACTCTACTAAGAGGCGGTAAACCTGTCCAGATGTCAAAAAGGGCAGGTGAGTTCGTGACTTTGAGAGAGGTAATAGATGAGGTTGGTCCAGATACAACAAAATTTATATTCCTTACAAGACGGCCTGACAGTCACCTCGAGTTTGACCTCGAGGTAGCAAAGGCCCAGTCGTCAGAAAACCCTGTCTTCTATGTGCAATATGCAAATGCGAGGATAAACAGCATATTCGCCCACGCAAAAGAAAAGAGTATCAATACAGACAGGCTATATGATACCGACCTTAGACTATTATCCACTTATGAGGAGCTCAGAATAATCAGGAAACTCCTTATGTATCCAATGATATTTGAGGGTGCTGTAAATGCCCATGAACCACACAGGATTACATTCTACCTTCAGGAGCTTTCGGGTATGTTTCACCCTTACTACAACAAGTACAGGGTTGTCAACAATAATATCGAACTGAGCAGGGCAAGACTCGCATTGTGTGAGGCCATAAGGATTGTTCTTCGGGATGGCCTTGAAATACTCGGCGTAAGCGCCCCTGAGAAGATGTGATTGACATTGTATATGGAATACTGGTATATATAGACCTTTATGATACTTAAGACAAAAAAGATATGGATGGATGGAAAGCTTGTAGATTGGGACAATGCCACTGTGCATATCCTGACACATACCCTTCACTATGGTCTCGGCGTTTTTGAAGGAATAAGATGCTATGAAACCAGGAAAGGTGCTGCAATATTCAGGCTTGATGAGCATATCGAGAGGCTTTTCAACTCAGCCCATATATTTTTGATAGATATACCTTATTCAAAAGAAGAGATTAAAGATGCAATAATCAGTACAGTAAGGGTGAATAAGATTAAGGAATGCTATATCAGACCACTTGTCTATATAGGCTATGGTGCTATGGGCCTATACCCGGAAGGAAATCCGATTAATGTCTCTATTGCAGTATGGCCATGGGGAGCCTATCTCGGAGACAAGGGGCTTAAGGATGGCATCAGAGTCAAGACCTCATCCTTTATAAGAAACCATGTTAATGCAAACATGGCAAGGGGTAAGGTCTGTGGATATTATGTAAATTCACAGCTTGCAAAAAAAGAGGCGATATCATGTGGATATGATGAGGCCCTTTTACTCGATACAGAAGGGTATGTGTCTGAGGGAAGTGGTGAGAATATCTTTATAGCAAGAAACGGGATATTAAAGACCACACCACTTACCTCGATACTTGAAGGGATAACGAGGAATAGCATTATCGAGTTAGCAAATGATGAGGGTATCGGGGTTTTAGAAGAAAAGTTTACAAGAGACGAGCTGTATATCGCTGATGAGGCATTCTTTACTGGTACAGCTGCAGAGGTTACCCCTATAAGAGAGGTTGATGGAAGAACTATCGGTAATGGAATGCCAGGTAAAATAACGAAGAAATTTCAGTCTTTATTCTTTGATATTGTCAGGGGAAGGAATAAGAAGTACGAATCCTGGCTGACGAGGGTTTAATATAAAGTGGGGACGTAATATATTACGCCCCCTTTGCTTGGCTTCTCTATGGAGCTGGCGCCGGTGCTGGAGCTGGTGCCCCTGGAGCTACTGGTTTATGACATTTTGCACAGTCTGAAAATGCCTTTGATGAAAATGCCTTTGTGCCATTGTGACACACTCCACAATTTTTGCCAGCAATCATATCAGCCATCTTATACGTCCCTGGTGGAGCCTTCTTCATCGGGAAGATCGCAGGATGGCAGTCAGGACATTTCATACCTTTTTCAGTGCCGTGTATTGTTCCATCATATACAACCTTACCAGCCCATCCTCCTTCGTACTCTACTGTCTTTCCTGGAGGAGTTGCCATGGCACTGCCAACAAAGGCGATTGCTACAAACAAAACTACTATAAGAACTGTAAACTTCACTCACTTCACCCCCTTTCATAAAGTAATCTCAAAATCCTGTCAATCAGGAATTAAATAATACGCACCTCTCATTGGCAAGAAATATAATCAAAAACGACGATACTGTCAAGGAGAAAATGATTACTGATGTTACCATTTTGAAATGTCACACTTTATTACTATTTTGAAATGTCACATTTTGGTTATCCTCTTTCCCTTAAGAGATAGGTCATTACATCTTATTTCTGGGAAGGAGGATAACTACATGAATAAATTAGTGGTAACTATGCGTGATATTCAAAAATACAAGGTGTTAACAGAGGTCATCGAGAAGAAACTTACTGCCATAGAGGCCTCTGAACTGCTTTCTTTGAGCTACAGGCATACTATCAGGCTTAAGGATAAGGTCAAAACCGAAGGGTTCGAAGGGTTATTGAGAAGAACTCCACTCCATCCACCAAATAAGAAAATTACTGATGAGGTTGTAGATGAAATCCTCGGTCTTCGCAGGCAGACCTATTACGACTTCAATATCGCACACTTCAAAGATAAATTAGAAGAAAATCATCATGTCCGTCTGTGTTATGAGACCCTGAGACAAATCCTTATAAAACATAAAGAACACTCTCCCAGGAAGAAAAAGATTATCCACAGACAACGCAGGAGAATGCCTAAAGCAGGGATGCTAATCCAGATGGATTCATCTCAGCATCAATGGCTTGAGCATATACCTGAGAAATGGTGGCTTGTAGCAATGATTGATGATGCTACCAATGAGGTCCCCTATGCCAGATTCTTCCAGAAAGATACCTTGTTTGCTAATATGCATGTCATCAGGCGTTTTATCGAGATAAAAGGCCTATTTATAAGTCTTTATGCAGACAAAGCAAGCCATTTTAAAACCACAAGGCATGGTGGATTGCACTATACCATCAATCAAGAGCAGGAGGATACACAAATAGAACGAGCATTAGAAGAACTGGGCATTACCATAATCCCTGCTCACTCCCCACAAGCTAAGGGCAGAATAGAGGTAACCTTCAGATTGTTTCAGGACAGACTTATTAAAGAGATGAGGCTTGCCGGTATAAAAACCTATGATGAGGCAAATCAGTTCCTCATTGAGAAGTTTTTACCCTGGTATAACAACAAATATACCCATGATGCAGAGAGTGCCTATATGCCCCTGCCCAAGGAAAAAAATTTAGATCTGATCTTCTGTATTAAGAAAGAGCGGACGGTTAATGGTGATAATACAGTTGGTTTCGATGGTCAGATTATTCAAATACCCCCTTCTAACATAAAGCTCTCCTTTGCTAAAACAAAAGTTAACGTCTGCCTATTAGAAGACAGGAGGGTTTTTGTGGTATACAAAGGCAAAATCATTGTTGAATCTATTTTGTCTGAGGACGATAAAATCCTTAAAAAAGAAAAGAAAATAGAAAATCTGTTAAATAAGAGAGAGTATATAAAAACTCCTTCGGTTAAAAATATATCACCAAAGGCTGCTTATATCCCTCCAGCGAATCATCCGTGGAGAAAAAATATTGCGAATGAGATTAAGCTAAAACAAATTAGGAAAAGCAGGG
>JBFMAM010000027.1:0-11677 GCA_040755805.1 Nitrospirota bacterium | reverse complement strand
CCTAATCCCAGGATTGCCCTAAATTTCTCGAATCCCCTCGAGCTTCTCATTGCAACAATCCTTTCTGCACAATGCACGGATGTAAGGGTAAATGAGGTAACAAAGAGCCTTTTTAAAAAATATAAGACTGCAAAAGATTATGTACAAACCGATTTGAAAACCCTTGAAGAAGAGATAAGGCCAACAGGTTTTTATAAAAATAAGACAAGGATGATTATTAGCTGCTGTGAGAAGCTCATAAGGGATTTTAATGGTAAAGTCCCATCAACCCTCGAAGAACTTACAACACTTCCTGGCGTAGGCAGAAAGACCGCAAATGTTATCCTTGGTAGTGCCTTCGGGAAACCGGCAATCGCCGTGGATACTCATGTTTTAAGGGTAAGTAACAGGCTCGGTATCGCTCGTTCCGATAATCCTGATAAGGTAGAAGAGGAGTTGAATAAGCAGATTCCAGAAAATAGATGGACAGCCTTTAACCTCGCACTCATCTTACATGGCCGTGAAACATGTATTGCGAGGAAGCCGAAGTGTAGCGAGTGTATGTTATATAATGAATGTGAATGGCCAGAAAAAACAGGATGACAAGAATCGGGTCAGGAGACCCGATTCTACCCCATATACGGGTAGAGACAGGTCTCCTGACCTGTCTATAGAAGACATAAAGACACGGATAAAAGGCAATACAGAAAAAGAGTTTTTCTTTTACGAGGTGGTCAGTTCGACAAATACAATTGCAGCCGAGCTTGCCCAAAAAGGTGCAACAGAAGGTGCGGTTGTGCTTGCTGACAGCCAGATAAAAGGCAGGGGGAGACATGGCAGATTATGGGTATCACCCCCTGGCGTAAACATATATATGAGCATTATACTCAGGCCGAAAATAGAACCTAAGGATTCGACGCTTATAACAATAATGGCTGCTGTCGGATGTGCAACTGCGCTCAGGAGGGTAACAGGTCTAAATGTTACGATAAAATGGCCAAATGATTTGATGGTCTCTGATAAAAAGATAGGGGGAATTCTTACAGAGATGAAAATAGACCATAACAGGATAATCTTTGCTATCATAGGTATAGGAATAAATATAAATATAGATGTAGATACATTCCCTGATGACTTAAGAGGGATAGCAACATCTATTAAAAATGAAACAGGCATATCGTATTCCAGAGCAGTGATAATTGCGGAAACCTTGAATGAGATAGACCACTGGTACAGGATTCTTAAGGGGATGGGAAGAAGGATACTTCTTTCTGAATGGCAGAAACTTACATCAACACTCGGCAGAGAAGTCAGGGTGACTGTTGGCAAAGAAACATTTGCGGGTTTAGCCGAGTCTATAGACGATGAAGGGATGTTGATTTTAAGGCTACCAACAGGGGAGCTGGAGAGGATAAGTTCAGGGGATCTGACGATACTAAGGTAGTGCAGATTTGTCATACTTGTCCAAAATAATATTATGAACATGTTGTTTTTATTGCATACAAATCCCCCCCAAGCCCCCCTTTACTAAAGGGGGTTATAGGGGGATTACTAATTGTCATTGCGACCCCGACAGAAGTCGAGGGAAGCAATCTCATGATAGATTACAAATGTTAATCGCTGTAGACATTGGTAACTCCTCAATAAATATAGGTTTTTTCACTGAGTCAGGCCTTCTTGTTCAAAAAATTGCCACCCAGCCTTTAATATCCTCTTCAGAATATGCCTCACTCCTTAATGGGTTCATAAAAGAAAAAAATATAGACAAAACACCTGAAGGAGTTATAATATCTTCAGTTGTGCCAGGCCATACCGGAGTCTTGATAGAGACTCTCAAAGAGTTAACATCAGTGGAGCCATTAATGGTGAGTTGCATGATTAAGACAGGCATTAAATTCGACGTCCCGAGACCTGAAGAATTGGGCTCTGATAGGATAGCAAATGCTGTGGCAGCATATGAGCTTTATAAAGGGCCTGTTGCTGCTGTAGATTTCGGTACAGCCACAACAATCAATGTTGTTGGGAAAGATGCGAATTATATTGGAGGGGCAATAATGCCAGGGGTCGGGCTGATGAATAAATCACTCGCAAAAGGCACTTCGAAATTGTCTGAGGTTACGCTTAAACCTCCGGAAGCGGCCCTCGGTACTGATACAGATGGATGTATTCAGTCAGGTCTGTTTTTGGGTACTGCAGGTGCTACAGAAAGGCTTATATCTGAGATAGAAAAGGAGGCAGGCTCCGGTCTGAAGGTTGTTGTAACAGGGGGATATGGAGGTATGATTTCGAGATTTCTGAGAAGGGAGCATGATCTAAGGCCGAACCTGACAATTGAGGGTTTAGAGATAATATACATGAGGAACAGAGATGCATGAACTGAGAAGAGACATCCTGCTCGGCAGATGGGTTGCAGTCCTCTCAGAATCTAAGGCGCCATCAGAGTATGAACAGCTATCGGTGACGACTTTCATTGGCATCTCGAGATAATGCCGAGGCTGATAAGGATGAGTGGTTTTGAATGGGGTTCAGGATTTTATATCCTGCCCACATCACCTGAAAATGCAGCAAAATATCTAAGGGAGGTTGGATAATGGAGATTAAGAGTATTCTTTTCCCCACAGACTTTTCTGAGGGCTCATCACATGCCCTGCAGTATGCGGTTGATATGACAAGACGTTATGGAGCCAAGCTTTACCTTGTTCATGTTATTTATGATATAGCAAAGGCAACAGGTTGGTATGTGCCGCATGTATCAACGGATGAATTGTATAAGGACATGGAAGAAGGCGCAAAAAAGGAAATCGCGAGGTATGGCCTTGAGGAGTTGAGGGGCCTTAAGAATATAGAGCGCCATGTGCTTAAGGGTGTTCCTTACGAAGAGATAGTAAGATTTGCTAATGAGAACAGGATAGAGCTCATAGTCATGGGTACCCTCGGCAGAAAAGGTATAGAGAGGGTTCTCTTCGGAAGCACCGCTGCACAGGTTGTAAGATATGCGCCATGCCCCGTCCTTACTGTAAGACCTCCGATGTACAAAGAGTAAGAGAATTAAAAACGCAGGTAGAGAAAATTAGGGACACTTCCCATATTTTCAAATGTTTTCCATTAAGATGATAATAGAAGTTGCTAAAAGAAAATATGGGAAGTGTCCCCTGCGATGAAGCTTGAGGCAATGGTATTGGTGGTCGGCGGTGGCCCTGCAGGTGCCACCGCCGCAAGGTTTCTTGCAGAAAGTGGAGTAGATGTAATCCTGCTTGAAAGGAATCTTTCTTTTATAAAGCCCTGTGGTGGAGGGCTCCCCTTAAGTGCTTTTGAAGAATTTTGCATTCCGAAGACTATGATAAAAAAAGAAGTTAAAACTATAAGGATCGTCTCACCGCAGGGTGAAAGGCTTGATATAGAGTTAAGGGGTGGAAGTCTAATAATCATTGAGAGAGGGGAGTTTGACAGAGCACTGCGGAATAAGGCAGGAGAGCGAGGTGCAAAAGTAATTGAAGGAGAGTTTATCAGGCTCATAGATGATAAAATATACAGAGTTGAGGTAAATGTTGAGGGGGTAATGACCGAAATAGTCTCAGAGTATATTATTGCTGCAGACGGTGTAAACTCGAAGGTCAGGACAGCCCTTGGAATAAAACCATCTCAAGCCTTTTTAACTGTATCTGAGCGCATAAAAGGAATAAAGACCGAGTTCTGTGAGTTCTGGTTTGGTTCATCCCATGCACCTAAGTTTTATTCATGGGTATTTCCGGCAACAGAGGGAATTTCGGCAGGTACAGGTAGTTCCGAACCAGGAAAGATTAATGCCCTATTTGAAAGGTTCAAAGATCGAAGGGGGATTTCACAAGGGGGACAAAGTCCCCCTTGTATGCTAAAGAGGATATACAGGATGCCTATATGGAAAGGTGATTTATATAATAAAGGCAAGGTTATATTCGCAGGCGATTCAGCAGGTCAGGTGATGCCCCTTATTTATGAAGGTATTTATTATGCAATGAAGGCAGGAGAGCTCGCTGCAAGGGCTATAATAGAAGAAAAGGTAGATAATTACAAAAGGATGTGGAAGGCTAAGTTTCAGAAGAGATTCACCCTTATGGATAAACTCAGAAATTATTTTTTAAAAGCCGATACCTCTACTGAGAAGCTTATTGCTTTACACAGAAGGCCTGAGATTCAGGAGGCATCCATGAGGCTCTGGCTTAGAAAAGATAGTAGCAGAGAAGGCCTCAAGGATTATATAAGGCTCTTCGGGAAATTCTTAACACCTTTGCAACATTAAGGTTAAGTTGACTTTAAAAAGATTTTTTGCTTATTCCATTGCAATACACACCTTCATCATAATTACTGCCCTCTCACTCACCCCTGCTGTTAAAAGGAACAAGGGCGAGGAATTTTTTGCCAGGCTTGTATCCTCTGAGGAACTGTTTTCACCCCGCTCCACAGGAAGCCACGCCCCAACACCAATGATTGGTGTGGGGCACGGCTATAAAGTCGTGGAGCGGGGTTCACCTGAAGAAACCCGAAAGTTCGAGATAAAACCATCACCTGCAATGCCTGCTATTACCGATGTGAGGTCTCTCCCTTATGTCCGGCCAGGGGTCATTATACCTTCACAAGAAGGAAACTTACCAGTTCTACCTGAAAAAAGGGGGGCATATCCAAGCCCTCCTCCCTCTATCAGAGAAAAACTCTTTGATAAAAGTATTATTGGTGACCTTGCAAAAGGAGAGCTTGAGAAAGAAGAAAATGAAAAGAAAGAGAGGACACTTACATTTGACACAAAGGAATACAAATTCCTGATATACAACAAGATATTAAAAGAGAGGATAGAGAGTATCTGGATTTATCCTCCTGATGCAGTAGCACAAGGAATTTACGGAGACCTAATTATAAAATTTACCATAAAGAAGAATGGAAGATTGGGAGCGGTTGAACTCATCAGGACATCAGGTCATAAAAACTTAGACGATGCTGCTTTGAAGGCACTTATGAATGCAGAGCCATTTTGGCCCCTCCCTGACGAATGGGGTATGGAAGCCTATACAATAGAGGGTCATTTCGTATATACTATTTACGGCTACTATATAAGATAAGCTATATCCGATGATGAAACATTGATGCTGACAAGAAGATCGGAGTATTCACAGGTGCAGTTGGACCGCAGAGGACACATAGGAAGATGGATTGCTTTATAGGCCCAAGACTCTATCTTAAAGTAGGTGATGTAGTCAGGCATAAGCGTTATAGCGTGTGGGGTGAGGGAGAAGTTATCGAGGAGAAACATTCTACCCTTCCAGGTGGGTTATGTCTTGTTAGAGTCTTATTCGAGGATGGAATAGAGAGGGCCTTTATAAATGACCTTAATAGTGAATGCTGTTGTTATTATGCAGGGCTAAGATTGAGCAGACCTTAAGAATTAAGTTAAGTTTTCACTATAACAAACTATTATAAAAGAATTTTATTGACAAAATGATGTTCCAATGCTTTAATCTTTTTAATGGACCCATTTACAAGTTTTATTAAGGGGGAGAGGCCTTCTATTCTGGTTGTGGACGACTTCCAGCCCAACCTTGAGCTTATGGAGGCGGTCTTCCTAAAAGAGGGGTTCAGGGTCTATACTGCACTGGGAGCAGATGCTGCCATTGAGGTATTCAGACAATATCCTCCTGACCTTGCAGTACTTGATGTGATGATGCCCGGAATAGACGGCTTTGAGTTATGCAGGAGATTCAAAGATATATCAGGAAAACGTTTTTTTCCTGTAATACTCCTTACGGCTCTAACGGACAGGAAGAGCAGGATAAGAGGCATTGAGTCAGGGGCGGACGATTTCATCAGCAAACCATTTGATACCTCAGAGTTGATAGCCAAGATAAAATCCCTGTTGAAACTCAAGGCCCTTCAGGAAGAGCTTGACCACTCAGAAAACATTATTCTAACCCTTGCTGTTGCGATGGAGGCGAGAGACCCTTATACAAAGGGGCATTCAACGAGGGTTAGTGAGCTTTCAGTGGACTTTGTGTCGTTCCTCGGTCTGCCTCAAAAGGATCGAGAAGAGATAAAAAAGGCCGGGATACTTCACGACATAGGGAAGATATGCCTTAGTAAATCATTACTCCATAAACCCGGAGCCCTGACAGAGGAAGAGGCAGACGTAATCAGGAGACATACAGTGCTTGGTGAGGAAATATGTCGTCCACTTTTTTCTATGAGGCGGATACTTCCTGCTATAAGGCACCACCATGAGCGGTGGGATGGGAGAGGGTTTCCAGACAGGCTTGCCGGAGAAGACATCCCTATC
Organism: Nitrospirota bacterium; assembly: GCA_040755805.1. Lineage (GTDB taxonomy): Bacteria > Nitrospirota > Thermodesulfovibrionia > Thermodesulfovibrionales > SM23-35 > JBFMAM01. The sequence goes on along the minus strand of JBFMAM010000027.1, from coordinate 5,397 downwards.
ATGGCAAGGATTCTTTCGATCGTGGATTCCTTTGATGCTATGGTATCAATACGCCCATATCGTGATCCCATTCCGGTTAAGACCGCTCTCGAAATTATGCAATCATCTCGATATAAAGGACAGTGGGATCCAGAACTGCTCGGATACTTTCTCGAGACGATGTCCTCTGTAGCAGATAAGGTTTATAAAATAGATGTTAAAGCTTAAGCTCTCACATCTGATAGAAACTTCTAATGATATGGTTCTGATAACAGATTCTGCAGGCCAGATAAACGTTGTTAATGAGCGTGCGACAGAAATGCTCGGTTACACACGGCAGGATTTAACAGGCAGAACCATAGGGTCATTGATAAAGGATGACTTCTGGGAGGCGGTTCAGAAGGAACTTGATAGAAAGTCGATACTCACCGGTTATGAGGTTACGGTCGTCGGATTTAACGGACGGGAATTTGACGCTCGGTTAAATGCTACTGTACTCAAGGATGAAGATGGAATACCTTTGGGTTCGGTGTTCGCGCTCAGGAGCCTGAAGGAGGAAATGGACTTAAAGAATGCACTTGAGGATAAGACGAGGGCACTCGAAGAGTTAAATGAGAACCTTGAGAAAAAGGTGATGGAGAGGACCGAGGAGCTTAATAAGATGAACAGGGAGCTTGAGCGAGCCAACCAGCTTAAAGGCAGATTTATTGCAAGTATGAGCCACGAGCTGAGAACGCCTCTGAACTCAATCATTGGATTCTCTGATGTACTCCTCGAGAAGACATTTGGTGATCTTACTGAAACTCAGGAGCGGTATATAAGAAACATATATTCATCAGGGAAGCACTTACTTGAATTGATAAATAATGTCCTCGATATTGCAAAGATAGAGGCAGGCAGATACGAGATGGTATACGAAACCTTTTCGGTTGGGGATGTAGTAGGTGAGGTCATAAATATAATGAAGTCTCTTGCTGAGAAAAAGTCCATCAATATCACGGTCTCGATAGGTGAAGGCATTAGCTCTATTACAGCAGATAGAGTAAAACTGAAACAGATACTCTACAACCTGCTTTCTAATGCAATAAAGTTCACACCTGAGGGGGGCATGGTTGGGATAGATGTGTCTAAGGAAGAGAATATAGACGGGCGTTATCCCTGGGCTATGTTTGGCCTCGAGTTTGTAAAATTCTCGATCTGGGATACCGGCGTTGGCATAGGGATTGAAGACAGGGAGAGGATATTTGATGAGTTCGAGCAGGCAAACTCATCATTTTCGAGGAAATATGGAGGTGCGGGTCTTGGCCTTACACTTACAAAAAAACTTGTTGAATTACATGGAGGGAATATAACGGTTGAAAGCACCCCAGGTGATGGAAGTACATTCTCGTTCCTGATACCTGTTACATCCCCTGTTGAGGCTGCGGGGCCGGAGGCTGTAGAAGCAGTAAGTCTGAACTTTCCATGGATGAAGGAAGAGGCACCGCTTATACTTGTAGTAGAAGACGACCTTTCGACTGCAGAAATCCTTACCCTCCATCTCACGCAGGCAGGTTATAAGGTCGCCCATGCATTTGATGGTGAAGAGGCTCTGAAGAAGGCAAAGAACCTCAAGCCATTTTCCATCACATTAGATGTTATGCTCCCAAAAAAGGATGGGTGGGAGGTCTTGCAAGAGCTTAAGAGTGACCAGGAGACAGCAGAGATACCCGTAATCATACATTCCGTAGTCAACAACAAGGAACTTGCCTTTGCACTCGGCGCAACAGACTATCTTCTTAAACCACTCGACAAAGAGGCTCTCATTTCAAAGCTCGAGGAGATAACTATTTCTAAAGGCAGGAGGGTGCTTCCGGTATCTATCCTGATAATAGAATCAGAGGATGAGGTGACAAACTATTTTAAAGAGATATTTGAGCCCCAGGGTTTTCTCATATATACTGCACCTGACGGAAAGAGGGGGATAGAGCTTGCAGCGGCATTAAGGCCAGGAGTGATACTGCTTGATTTCATACTGCATGACATGCTTGGTTTTGATGTGATAAAAAATATAAAGGAGAATCCCTCAACAAAAGACATCCCTATATTCATACTCACTGAAAGAGATATCTCTGTTGAAGACAGAATGGCCCTTGTAGGAAAGATAGAGAGAATTGTCCAGAAGCATGCCTTCGACACAAAGGAATTAGTAGGACATATAAAAGAACTCGAGATGCTTTATCCGAGGAGGGCAGGGCTAATAGATGAGCTTACAGGGCTGTTCAGCCACAGATATTTCCAGATAAGGCTTGCGCAGGAAGTAGAAAGGGCAGCGAGGTATAAGCTTCCCTTAAACCTCCTGCTTTTAGATATAGATTTTTTCGGGCAGTATGTGAAAGAGCACGGAGAATATTACGGCAACTTAGTGCTCAAAAAGGTTGCTGAACTACTAAGAAAAAATATAAGGAGTTCTGATGTTGTTGTCCGTTACGGAGGTGACGCCTTTGCGATAATACTGCCAAACACTGTTATCTCAGCAGGGCTATCATTGAGTAACAGGTTCAATGCGATTATAAAAAACTACCCCTTCCTTTACGAGGGGTCCCAGCCAAAGGGACGGATAACATCCAGCGTTGGTCTTACCTTCCTTGATGGCCAGTCAACGGGAGAGTTTATTTTATGTGCTGAAAAGGCATTGGCCCTTGCTATTAAGAGGGGTGGCGACAGGGTTGAGGTTTACTCCAGGGGGGAGTATGAAGCAGAAGAGGTCGAGCAGCTCTGATTCTTTCTATGATACTGTTGAAAGCCCTGTAGGTACACTGTATCTTATATTTACTGGCAAAACCCTCAGAGGGATTGCTTTTAAAAAACCTAACGCAATACTTCGAAAAGGTGAAGCACCTCCTTTGATAAAGAAGGAGCTGAAGGAATATTTTGAAGATGGCAGAGAAGAATTCACACACAAAATAGACTTCATTAAAGGCACAGAATTCGATAAGAAGGTCTGGCTTGCCCTGAAGGAGGTCCCGTATGGAGAAACAAGGACATATAAATGGCTTGCTGAAAAGGTCGGAAACCCAAATGCCTGTAGGGCGGTTGGCCAGGCACTCAGTAGAAACCCAATACCCATTCTCCTTCCATGCCACCGTATTATCGAATCTAATGGCTCAATCGGTGGCTACTCACCAGGCATTGATATCAAAAGGAGGCTGCTCGAGATCGAATACTATAATAAGTTAGCAAGGAAGCATCTCCAATTCCGTGATACTTAGAGTCTGGAGAATGCCCTTTCGCTTAGTAAACGAAATCTCTGACCAGTCTAAGGCTCTGTCGCTCGAATTTGCAAACTCGGCCTTCGGCCTCAAACAGTGCAAATTCGCCCCTTCAGGCACGCTCCTTTCGCCAAGACTGATAACCAAAGATTTCGTAAAGTCGCTCAAGGGCATTTCTCCAGCCTGAAAAAAATTGCTCCATCACGGAAAAGGTGATGCTTACAGTTAGCAAAAAAGACTTGAATATTTCTTTGATTCTGGTAATATTAATCCTATGGAACTGAAGGTTGGTACAATAACGCATTTTTATAAGAGAATAGGTGTGGCAGTTGTGGAGCTTTCAGAACCTCTGCAGGTCGGAGATACCATACATATCAGCGGACATGCTACTGACCTGACACAGAAGGTGGAATCTATGCAGATAGAGCACCAGAATGTCGAGAGAGCAGAAAAGGGTCAGAGCATAGGCTTAAAGGTCAAAGGGGAAGTTAAAGAGAAAGACCTCGTCTATAAGGTCACTGATTAGTAAGTCTTAATACCACGCTGCCCATTCTACCAGAATCTATCATCTCTCCTTATAAAAGGGGAAAGGGTAATAGTTTGCTACAGGATCTCCAATGAGTCCCTCCCCCTTGCCCCCGCAAGCGGGGGAGGATAAGGTAATGTCAAAAGTTTTATGAAAAAAAGAGGGGAAAATATGAAACCACAGTTTAAACCACAGAGGACTCAGAGGAAAAAGAAAATTCCTTTTGATGGAGAGAAACCACTGAGTTCACAGAGTTTTTAAAACTAAATTTTTTCTCTGTGTTCTCTGTGGTTAAGTTTTGACAATACGGGAGGATAAAGGAGGGGGAGTATAATGAGCCATGGATGAGATAGTTGTATTTATAACCGCTTCAGATGGGGATGAAGCTGCAAAAATCGCAAGGATACTTGTAGAGGCCAGGCTTGCAGGCTGTGTCAACATAATCAAAAACATCCGTTCTATCTATAGCTGGCAGGGTAAAATCGAGGATGAGATAGAGGTTCTTATGATTGTAAAGACTCAAAAAAATCTCTTTGATTCCCTCATGGAAAAAGTCAAAGAACTCCACACCTATACAGTGCCTGAAATAATAGCGATACCCATTGTGGATGGCTCGGCAGATTACCTCAGATGGCTCAGAGAGGTAACAGGCTGAGAATCATGATACAATTCTAAACCGTGCTACCTCTGGGGATTCTAAAAATTCCCACTCACCCCCTTCTGCCTGAGCATCTCTATTATCTCTTTCGATGCGAGGCCTTTTAAAAACTCAGCCCTTTTCTTTTTATTCGGAATCTCTTTCATCGCCCTTTTACGAATCTTTTCCAATGATTTCAAATAATCACCAAATTCATGACCGTAGAGCTTTTCGAGTTCCTTTCGAATTGACTTTGAAAGGGCAGGGCTGATGCCACTTGTTGAAACAGCAATGGTTAGAGGCCCTCTTTTTATAATCGAGGGGACTATGAAATTGCATAAAGATGGGGCATCAACAACATTCACAAGGCAGGTTGCATCTTCAGAAACCTGCTTATTTATAGCCTGAGAATCTGTTGCAGAAATCACAAGGAATGCATTTTTGAGATCCCCTTTTCTGTATTGCCGGGGGATATGTTTTATCCTGCCTTTTAGTTTCTCTTTTTCAATCCTCTTTGTAACTTCAGGGCTTATGACCGTTATATCTGCACCAGCCTTAAGGAGAGTTAGGATTTTTCTCTCCGCAATCTTGCCACCTCCTATAACAAAGGCCATTTTGCCTTTAAGGTTAAGGAATACAGGATAGTAATTCACCTTTATTGTTTTATTATTTTTTGCCTCATGACGAATTTTTTGAAATCACCAATAACCAATAATCAAACACCAAATAAATTCCAATAATCAATTACCAATTGACCAAACATCGAATAAACTTCAATTGCCAATAAATATTCCTTTATCGGTTACGGCTACGATGCCCGTTTCGTCTGTCGGTTAGGTTGTTCATAAAAGACGCAACCCATACACATTTTACGATACGGGCCTCGTGACCGTTTAACGTCTAACAACCAACATTCAAAACAAGAAATACTGTTTGGTTATTGTAATTTGGTTATTTTAGCTTAATCTACCTATTACAACATTTCATCAAGAGCCCTAATTATT
>JBFMAM010000026.1:0-11704 GCA_040755805.1 Nitrospirota bacterium | reverse complement strand
TGAACTTAAGGTAGCATGATAACTATTGAGGAGTGCTAAAAAAACTTTACACTTTAAACCAGAAGTGTCGGAAAATTTCACACTCACACTGTCGGAAAATTTTACAGTTTGATAATTATTCTGATGTATCCCTTTGGTGACCCTGTTGTAATGGTCAAATTGATGAAAGATATGGCAACCTCGACGGAGATGGTGATGTTGACCAGAACGATCTGAATATCCTCTCTAAATACAGGAACAAACCAGCCAGTGCATGTCCTGCGTGCGATTTGGATGGTGATGGCAAAATCGCAGTCCTTGATGCAAGAAAGTTGGTGCTTTTGTGCACAAGGCCAAGATGTGTTACCAAGTGATTGAGAAGCAGGAAAAGGATTAAAGATTAAAGATTAAAAAATCAAAAAATTTACCCGACGCTCAAAATCCTGTTTTCTGAATCGAGGAGGACTATCTTTGGCTTGAAGCTTTTTATTTTGCTATCCTCAAAAAAGCTGTAGCAGAAGACTATGATTTTATCTCCAACAACTCCCTTCCTTGCAGTAGGGCCATTAAGGCAGACCTCACCAGAGCCACTTTTCCCTGGAATCACATAAGTCTCAAAACGCTCTCCATTATTAAGATTACTTACCATCACCTGTTCATACGGGCGTATCTCCGCCTTCTTGAGTATCGCTTCGTCAATGGTAATACTACCCTCATACGACAGGTTTGACTCTGTAACCGTTGCCATATGTATCTTTGCCCTGAGTATGCACCTCAACATACTGCCCCTTTTTACTCTATTATCTTCGGCACCCTGTAAAATTTATCTGTGTGGTCAGGCGCATTCATCAGGGCATCCTCTTTTGGAATAGAAAGCCTCAGTATATCATCCCGCATCACGTTGCTTAAGGAAAGCACATGTGATGTTGGTTCAATACCTTCTGTATCAAGCTCATTCAGTTTTTCAATGTAACTGAGTATGCTACTCAACTGTGAGCCGAATAACTCCTTTTCTTCCTCAGAAAGAGAAAGTCTTGCAAGTATTGCTATGTGTTCAACCTCTTCTTTAGATATCTTCATCCTGCTCTGCCTTTGCTCTTTGCTACATCTTTTCCAGATTTGCGAACTTCACCGCAAGCCTCTTCAAACCGATATTGGGGAAGTTGACCGTTACCTTCTGATCGTCTCCTTCTCCATAACAGTCGCGCACCACGCCTATGCCCCAAGCTGGATGTTTTACCCTACATCCAGCGGTATACAGTGCGAAGGAGTGTTTGAGTTCAACCCCTTTCTTTAAAGGCACAAACTTTATTGCCTGATAAGCGGTAATCTTTTCTATTCGATGGTAGCAGTTCTTAGGTATATCTTTCAGGAACCTTGATGGTTCCTGGTCCTGTAACTTTGTGTATAATTTCCTCTTACGGGCACCTGTCAGCCAGAGGGCATCCTTTGCCCTGGTCATTCCCACATAAAACAGCCTGCGTTCTTCAGAAATTTCATCTTCGCTCTCCATGGCCTTATAGTATGGTAGCAAACCTTCTTCAAGTCCTATTATAAATACAACAGGGAATTCAAGGCCCTTTGCGCTGTGCAATGTCATAAGGGAGATGTAATCTCCTCCAGTTATCTCATCCATATTTGTAAACAACGATACTCTATCAAGAAAATCCTTTATCTCCTTACCATCGGCAGACGAGATGAGCTCTACAACATTCTTTGCCCTATCCTCGTCCAGGGTTTCTGCATAACCCGACTCTTCAAATATGCTTTTTAACATCTCTGATGCTGAATTATATTTCGAAGACGAGAAACCATCAATCAGCTTGACAAACTCAGCAAGTTTATCTTTTACAATAGGGGTGAAACTATCAGCGCGGAGAGTTAACTTCACAGCATCGAATAGAGATACAGATTTTTTCTTTGCCTCTTGCTCTATTCTGGAAAGGGTCGCTGCACCCATCCCCCGTGGCGGACAGTTTATAATCCTTCTGAAGCTCACATTATCTCCATGATTTAGTGATAACCGCATGTATGCAATTATGTCCTTAATCTCCTTTCTCTGGTAAAAGCTAACACTGCCAAAAACGCGATAAGGGAGACCTCCCTCTCGTAGTGCATCTTCTACCGCCCTTGACTGGAGGTTTATACGGTAGAATATTGCAAAATCCTTGTAATTGTACCTCCCTTTAAGATAGAGTTCCTTTATAACCTTAGCAATGTATTTAGCCTCTTCTTCATATGTATGAAGCCAGCAGTAGTATACCTTCTCGCCCCGGCCTCTATCTGTCCATAGCCTCTTGCATTTCCTTATAGAATTCTTTGAAATAACAGCATCTGAAACAGTAAGAATATTCTGTGTAGAACGATAGTTCTGTTCCAGTTTAATAAGTTTTGCTCCAGGGAAATCATTCTCGAAACTCAAAATGTTATTTACGTCAGCGCCTCTGAATTTATATATACTCTGGTCGTCATCTCCAACGACACATATTTTTTTGTGGGCAGATGCAAGGAGTTTGAGAAGATGGTACTGGGCATAGTTCGTATCCTGAAACTCATCAACAAGTATGTAAGGAAACATACTCTGGTATTTTTCGAGCAACCTCGGGTTATTCTCAAATAGTTTTACCGCCAGCATAATCAGATCGTCAAAATCAAGGGCATTGCTCCTCCTGATCTCATCCTGATACCTCACATAAACCTTTGCCAGTTTCTCATCAAAACCAAAACCGTCACCTGAGGAAAGAAACTCCTCTGGCCCTATGAAGGAAGCCTTTAGAGAGCTTATCTTTGCTGCAACACCCTTGTAAAGAGCCTCGTGAATCTTGAATTCCTTTAATATGTGTCTTACAAGGTTACACTGATCATCTTCATCATAGATTGAAAAATTATTACTGTATCCAAGGGCTTTTATCTCTTTTCGCAGGATCCTGTTACACTGTGAATGAAATGTGCCTATCCATGAGGCATTGGTATCCTTCTCAAGGAGGGCACTTATCCTCTCCTTCATCTCATCAGCTGCCTTGTTAGTAAATGTGACGGTTAGTATCGAATCCGGGGAAAGTCTCTTTGCCTTTACAAGATAGGAGAATTTGTGAGCGATAACTCTTGTCTTACCACTTCCTGCACCAGCCAATATAAGCAAAGGGCCTCTTGTGTAAAGAAGGGCATCCTTTTGCTGGGGGTTTAACCCCTCCATTAAATTTTCTTTTGGCATACTCATTTCAGGAAAGCTTATTTATATTAACAGATATTTGTGTTTACAGCAACCTCTAAAATCAGCATAGAGCACGGAGCAGAGAGCGAAGGGCATATACCTTAGAACTGAAAGTAATGAATGGCTACGGTTACGAAGCCCGTTTCGTCTCACGGTTAAGTCGTTCGTCTGCCTATTGCGAATCACGTTACCGTTACACATTACCGATACGGGCCCCGTTAGATAGTAATTATTATCTAACGGGGCGGGCCTCGTCGCCTTAGCCTTAACCGTATTTTGTTATGGGTTCTTTGCTCTTTGCCTTTAGCTCTTAGCCCCTTGCTCTTTGCTCTTTGCTCTTTTAACTTTTCACCTCTTACTTTTGACTGTCTTTTAAGTGCCCAGCCTTCGATATGCCTCTGTTCTACCCTGCTTAAGGCAAGGGCCATAGAAGGGACATCCTTTGTTATAGTAGAACCTGCACCGATGTATGCGCCTTTACCTATCTTTACAGGTGCGACAAGCTGAGAATCGCTTCCTATAAAGACATTGTCTTTGATAACAGTAATATTTTTTTTATAACCATCGTAGTTGCAGGTTATCGTGCCTGCACCTATGTTAACATCCTTCCCTATCTTTGCATCTCCGAGATAACTTAGATGGGATGCCTTTGAATCCGGGCCGATTACTGATTTTTTAACCTCCACAAAATTGCCTATCTTCGCCCCTGTACCAATCTCAGAACCTGGTCTTATGTGAGCGAATGGCCCCACTGAGGCCCCACCTTTTACAATAGACTCTTCAATCAGTGTTGAGTCCTTAATAATAGCCCTGTCCCCTATGATGCTATTCTGAATCCGAACATTCGGATAGATCGTGCACCCTCTTCCTACCCTTGTATTACCTTCAAGATGAACATTTGGATAAATTGTCGTACCTTTACCAATCTCAACATCTGAGGATATAAATACTGAAGTGGTATCTACAAAGCTTACGCCTCTTTCTACCCATTTTTTAATGATCTGGCCTTTCATTAACTGTCTGGCTCTTTCAAGTTCCTCCTGAGTATTTATCCCCATTAACTCATCCTCGGAACCGATGCAATAAGCACTTACCATTATCCCCTTATCCCTTGCAATACCGATTATATCAGTCAGGTAATATTCACCTTTTGATTCATTGAGCCTTATCTCTTTTAAAAGGGGGAAGGCATCAGGCTCTATTGCATAAACACCGCTGTTTACCTCCTTTATCTTTTTCTGGAAGTCTGTTGCATCCCGATCTTCAACGACGGAAACAACATCACCTACCTCATCCCTTATGATCCTGCCATATGAACCTGGATACTTAGCAATAAATGAAAGTATTGAAATAACATTCTTTTTCTTCCTGTGGAGGGTTAAGAATTTCATAAGAGTCTTTCGGCCAATCAGAGGTGTATCTCCATTAACAACAATAACTGTCCCTTTAAATTCTCTGAGAGCCGGCTTTGCCTTTAAAAGTGCATCTCCTGTACCCTTTGCCTCCTTCTGCTGCGCAAATATAAGCTCGGAGTTCTGAGTTCTGAGTAATCCCTCTTTACCCCCCTTCAATTCCCCCCTTACCAAGGGGGGATACAGAGGGGTCAAAGGGGGGATAGGGGGATTTGTTTGGATTATAGATTCTCTTATCTCCTTAAGATGTTTTCCAACTACAACAATGATCTTTTGGGGTTTAAGTTCATGGAGGGTTTTTAAGACATGCTGGAGCATTGTATTACCATGCAGTTTATGGAGAACCTTTGGCAAGGACGAATTCATCCTCTTTCCAAGTCCTGCAGACAGAACAACAACTGCTAATTGAAAATCCCCCCTTCCCCCCTTTAAAATCCCCCTCAGCCCCCCTTTTCCAAAGGGGGGTGTGGGGGGATTCGGGGGGATTATTTTCTTTGTCCTTTTTGTTTCTTTGTTATGTATTTGTTTCATTTCCTTGTCTCAGATATCCTCGTGGGTGTAGCGATACCACCTGAAAGTATTATCTTGATACCCTCCTCAATCGGAATATCAGTGAAAAAAATATGTTCATCACGGAAAAGCGCTATTTCACCGAAGTAAATAAGATTTGTGGGGATATAAACAGCCTTCAGACTGGCCTCGTGACCGTCCCTCTCTGTCTTCATTACACATTCCTTTGTGAGAAATCCATATGCATAGACACCGGGTCTCGGGTACTCAACAACAACGAACTTCTTAAATGACGAAATTTTACTCTCAGGTGAAAAGGCGTCAACAAGCTGCTTAATAGCTGTGTATATGCCTTTGAATACAGGTATCCTGAGTATGATTTTCTCAAAAAATTCGATTACCTTTCTACCGAAGACATTTGTCGAGATAACACCTATTATAAAGATAAGCACTATTGCTGAGATAAAACCGAGGCCACGGACATGATAGCCGAGAATATTATAATACAGAGGCTCAAGTAGGCCATCAACGAATTTAAAAAACCATCCTATAACAAGAAAGGTGACAATAATGGGGATGGATATCAGGAGTCCTGCAAGGAATCTTCTTTTGAAGGTAGCACGGATAGAAGTAGCCATTTTTTATAATAAATACACCAACACTAATATTGCAAGACGCCTATGTTTACCCAGTTCCTTGGGTTTACATGGTTTCTTGTGTTATAAAACTCAAGAAACTCAATAAATCCAGCACCTTCCTGTGGGGTATTAAACCCCGCAGGAAGATTATTTTATGCCATTCATCCCCGCAGCAGAGCTGCGGGGTATTCTGGTAGGTGCTGGATAAACCCAATAACTTTAATCTTTTGCAATCACCTCGTCAGGGATATCACAGTTAGTATAGACATTCTGTACATCATCATGGTCTTCAAGGGCATCTAACAGCCTCATCATCTGCTCTGCAGATTTTTCATCGAGGGCAACATAACTTTTAGGTAGCATTGTTATCTCCGCGAGGGAGATAGGTATCCCAGATGCCTCGAGAGAAATCTTCACCTTACTCATGTCCTCAGGGGCTGTAATAATCTCATAGTTATCCTCTTTAGGGTCATTTTTCATGTCCTCAGCACCTGCGTCAAGCGCCACTGACATCAGGGTATCTTCATCAATCTTTGTTCTATCTACAAGGATGTATCCCTTTTTCGCGTACATCCAGGCCACACAACCAGCCTCGCCTAAGCTGCCACCATTCTTTGTCATGATATGTCTTATCTCAGAACCCGTCCTGTTTCTGTTGTCTGTAAGTACCTCTAAAAGTATAGCAACACCACCGGGACCATAACCTTCATATACAGATTCCTCATAGGTCACCCCTGAAAGCTCACCTGTGCCCTTCATGACCGCCCTCTTTATATTCTCATGGGGCATATTCACCTCTTTTGCCCTCTCTATAGCAGTTCTCAGCCTTGGATTTCCAGCAGGGTCTCCACCACCAAGTCTTGCAGCAACAGCAATCTCCTTAACAATCTTTGAAAAAACTTTTCCCCTCTTTGCATCAACATGGGCTTTTTTGTGTTTTACCTGTGCCCATTTGGAATGTCCTGACATGATAATTCCTCCAGATGTTTAAATAACCAAGCACCAATAACCAAACATCAAATAAGCTCCAATAACCAAATCCCAAATTACAAATAATCTCCAAATTCCAAAAGGTTTGATTATTGTAATTTGGTTCATTTCTCATTATTTGGTTATTGTGATTTGGTAATTGGTTAATCATAATTCTACAGAAATAATACTGTCAAGCCTCTATACCATACTCTTTAATTTTTGTAAGCAGTGTCTTGTAGCTTACCTGAAGGATTTCTGCTGCCCTGCTTTTATTGCCCTTTGTTTCCTTGAGGGCCTTGATAATTCGCTTGGTTTCTGCTATTCTCAATGCCTCCCTTGACACATCTTCGAGGGTTCCATCCATGACCAGAGACCCTATTGCGGACTCGAGTGGAGCTTGCTGTCTAAGAACAATATGCTCGGTGGTAATCACATCCCCATCGCAAAGGATAATCGCCCGCTCTATGGCATTTTCGAGCTCCCTTACATTTCCCTTCCAAGGATAGTTCATAAGAATATCGAGCGCCTCTCCTGAGATGCTCTTCATAGAAGTCTTTATCTCAAGAGAGTATTTATTTATAAAGTATTCGACAAGCAAGGGGATGTCTTCTCTTCTATCCCTCAATGGTGGTATCCTTATGGGGAATACATTCAACCTGTAATAAAGGTCTTCTCTAAAGCTTTTATCCTCGACCGCCCTTTCAAGATCTTTATTGCTCGCTGCAACGATCCTTACATCTACCCTAATACCCTTAACGCCTCCTACTCTCTCTATTTCACCCTCCTCAATAGCCCTAAGAAGCTTTGACTGTAATGTCAGATCCATGTCACCAATTTCATCGAGGAATATCGTCCCCTTATCAGCAAGCTCAAACTTACCGAGTTTCTTTGTATCCGCTCCTGTAAATGAACCCTTTTCATGTCCGAAAAGTTCTGATTCAAGGAGGCCTCTCGGTATTGCCGCACAATTAATTGGCACAAATGGATAATTCCGTCTATGGCTCAGATTATGTATCGCCCTCGCAAAAAGTTCTTTCCCCGTACCGCTTTCGCCAAGAAGGAGCACCGTTGTCTTTGTAGGCGCAACCTTCTGCACCATTTGCGCAACATTTGCAATTTTCTCGCTTTTACCAATAATCCTCGGAAACCCGAGTTTTGATGCAAATTCCTCCTTTAACAGGATATTCTCTGTGAAAAGTCTCTGTGTCTCAAGTGCCCTCTTTATCAACATAAGTAAGTGGTCTGTATCGAAGGGTTTTGTAATAAAGTCAAAGGCACCCCCTTTCATGGCTGCTACAGCTGACTCAACAGAACCATATGCTGTCATAACAATAACAGGTATGAGCTGATTCTCTTCCTTCGATACCTTAAGGATGTCTATACCGTCTTTTTCAGGGAGTTTGAGGTCTGTCAAGACAAGGTCTATCCTGCTTTCTTTCAGATACCTTATACCTTCCATGCCGTCTCTTGCACATATAACCCTATAGCCTTCAGACTCGAGAGTCTCCTTAAGCATCTCTGCCATTGATTCTTTGTCTTCTACTATAAGAATGGTCTCCATATAATATCTCTCCAAAATAAATTTTTATACATGCTTGAAATTAAGGGATATGGCTCAATTTCTGAACCAAAATCACGGGTCTACCTAAACGAGGCTGAAGTCGAAATTGAGCCATATCCCTCATTTCGATTATTTTGGACAAAGGGGTTCACATACTCGCCTCTTTAAGGGCATCCTTACAGGCGCACTTCCTCTTGACAGGTATAAGGTTAAATGCCTCTTTTAACAGGCACTTTACCTTTTCAGTAGTCTCTCCCATGATTTCTACAACCTCTGTTGTTGTAAGCCTTTTTTCTATTATCCCTGCAGCATAATTTGTAACAACAGCAATACATACAAAACAAAGCTCTGCTTCCCTTGCAAGAGATGCCTCGGGCATCGCTGTCATTCCCACAGCATCAGCACCAATGCTCGAAAAAAATTTTATCTCTGCCTTGGTCTCAAGCCTCGGTCCGTTCACGCATATATATGTCCCTGACTTCTTTAACTCTATCCCTGATTTTTCACCAGCCTTCAAAATTGATTCTCTCAATTCAGGGCAATATGGTTCTGTAAAGTCTATATGTACAACTTCGTCACCATCATAGAATGTAGACTCTCTGCCTTTTGTCATATCTATAATCTGGTCAGGAACAACAATTGTTCCAGGCCTCATCTCAGGACTTATACCCCCTACAGCGCTAACTGCTATAACCCTTTCTACACCGAGTTCTTTGAACCCACATACGTTGGCCCTGTTGTTTATCTTATGGGGAGGTATATGATGTGGTGAGCCATGCCTTGGAAGAAATACGACCTCTCTGCCCGAAAACTCACCAATAATATAAGTATCTGAAGGGTCTCCAAAAGGGGTTGCAATCTTTTTGTAATCCGTGATGGTCAGGCCTGGCATATCATAAAGACCACTTCCCCCGATAACCCCGATCCTCTGCATATTCTCCCTTTAATAAATTTTATCGCATCCTCAAGTTGTTTATAAATAATAGCAAATAAAAATATTATCAGCAAATACTTCTATCCATAAGTCATCGAGAATTAGACTGATACAATCACCTCTGATATAATATTTCATAAATTTTTTAAAGGAGACACTATGCTCGATAACGATCTTCTCTTAAAGGTTTTGAAAAAGGCATTATCATCAGGCGGCGAATACTCAGAGATATTTGTGGAGCACAAAAAGCCTGTCTTCATACAGCTCGAGGACAACAAGATCGAAAAGATAATCACGGGTGTTGATTATGGTACAGGAATACGTCTTATTTATAAAGGTAAATCTGTCTATGCCTATAGCAATGACCTCTCTGAGGAATCCCTGGTAAGGGCTGCATCTGAATTAAGCAGGGCTGCGCCTGTCACAATTACTGATTCTATTATTGACCTGAGGACTAAAACTCCATCTGTCTCATTTGATATAAGGCTGTTTCCAGAAAATATACCAGTAGAGAAAAAGCTAGCTCTTGTTAGAAGGGTAAATAGTATCGCAAGGGGCTTCGACCACAGAATAAGACAGGTCAGCGTCATATACAGTGACTCTATCCAGAAAGTCCAGATTGCAACATCGGATGGGACATTAGCAGAGGACGAAAGGGTTCATACACTAACAGTAATTCAGGTAATTACAGCAGACAGTGGAATCATACAAACAGGATACGAATCTGTAGGTGGCTTTATCGGCTTTGAACTCTTTGATGAAATAGATATAGAAGATTTAAGCCTGAGGGCAGCAAAAAGGGCTGTGATGATGCTTACTGCAAGGAGGGCACCAGGTGGAAGGATGCCGGTTGTTATCTCATCCGAGGCAGGAGGCACCATGATACACGAGGCTATCGGCCATGGTCTTGAGGCTGACCTCGCACAGCAAGGGCTATCCGTATACTCAAAAAAAATAGGTCAGCAGGTTGCATCCCCTATTATAACAGTAATAGATGACTCAACCATCCCACAGAAAAGAGGGTCTTTCAGGTTTGATGATGAGGGTACAACCTCACAGAAGACTGTCCTTGTAGAAAACGGCATTTTAAGAAGCTACATGTACGATAACTTGACAGCGATAAAAGATGGAGTAAAGTCAACAGGCAATGGCAGGAGGCAATCATACCAGCACCGGCCCATACCGAGGATGACCAATACCTTTATTGCACCAGGTGAAACATCCCCAGAAAAGATTATAAGCTCTGTAGAGTACGGCCTTCTCGTCAAAAAAATGGGTGGTGGGCAGGTAAATACAATTACAGGTGATTTTGTTTTTGAGGTGCAGGAGGGTTATCTTATTAACAAAGGCAGAATAGAGGAACCTGTAAGAGGTGCAACCCTCGCAGGAAACGGCCCATGGGTATTGAAATCCATAGATATGGTAGGTTCTGATTTGGGCTTTTCTATCGGGACGTGTGGTAAGGATGCCCAGGGCGTTCCTGTCTCAGATGCAATGCCAACGGTCAGAATACCAGAGATGGTAGTTGGTGGCAAGGTATAGCACTGTGTCAAATACTACACAATATATAGACAATAAACAACAGACTTATGTATCTAACTCCTTGATCAGAGTAAAAGGGCGACTTGAACACATTTGCGAGAACTCCCTTCCAACGCCCCTGTCTGACGTAATCGGGTCCCCAAAAAGTCGAAAGACTTTTTAGGGCGTACTGGCATTACATTTGCTAACCATTATACGAATTATGCGACTACAAAGGACATTAAAACGTGAAGTGAGCTTTGAAGGCGTTGGACTCCATACAGGGCGTTACTCAAAGGTTCGCCTTAAACCGGCACCGAGGGATACAGGAATAATATTCATACGGGCAGATAAGGATATAACAATAAAGGCCTCTGTTGGTTCGGTCACAGATACCGCATTTTCAACTACTCTCGGGTATAACGGTGTGAAGATCAGGACTGTTGAACATCTCCTCGCTGCCTTATCTGGCATCGGGATAGATAATTTGATTGTAGAGGTCAACGGGCCAGAAATACCTATCCTCGATGGAAGCTCAATAGAACTAATAAACATAATCCTTAAGGGTGGAATTGCAAAACAGGGCAAGAAAAGACCATATATCCTGATAAAAAAACCTATAGTTCTCGCTGATGGTCATGCTGAGATTTTTGCCCTTCCCCATAATGGAAGGCGTATAACCTACAGGATTCATTTTAACCACCATCTGCTCGGAGAGCAAAAGCTGAGCTTAGAGCTCACCGAGGAAAATTTTAAAATAAAAATTGCCCCTGCACGGACCTTTGGATTTCTGAAGGATGTTGAATACCTGATGACAAATGGATTCGCAAGAGGTGGTTCCTTTGACAATACTATAATACTCGGGGAAGACGGTATATTGAATTCATCAGGTCTGAGGTTTAAAGATGAATTTGTCCGCCATAAAATACTGGATTTGATCGGTGATTTCTCTTTATCAGGATT
>JBFMAM010000025.1:0-11741 GCA_040755805.1 Nitrospirota bacterium | reverse complement strand
TATTTACAGTGCATTTGTCGTCTTCTTTCCAGGAGTTTTACCAGTTGAGGAGAAGAATGTCTATTTTGAGGTATCAGCCATTATCATCGCTTTCGTCCTTCTCGGAAAATATATGGAAGAGATAATAAAGAAACGTAGTTCTGCAGCCATTCGGAAGCTCCTCGACCTTAAACTTCAAACAGCAAAGGTTATTAGAGACGGTGATGAAGTTGAGATACCTGCTGAATCCGTTATGGTGGATGAGATTTTGATTGTCAGGCCAGGCGAGAAGATACCAACTGATGGCATTGTGATAGAAGGACATTCGTCTGTGGATGAAAAGATGATAACAGGCGAAAGCGTTCCTGTTGAGAAGAATCCAAGGGATGAGGTAATCGGGGGCACTATAAACAAGGTTGGCTCATTCAAGTTAAGGGCAACAAGGGTAGGCGCTGACACAACATTGAACCAGATAATAAGAATGGTGGAGGAGGCCCAGGCATCATCCTCGCATATTCAAAGACTTGCTGACAAGGTAGCCTCTTATTTTATTCCAGCAGTTATCGGGGTTGCATTTTTATCATCTGTTGTATGGATCCTTATAGGAAATGCTACAGGGGCCCTTCTGTCATTTGTTGCAGTCCTTATAATTGCCTGTCCCTGTGCCCTCGGCATCGCCACACCTGCAGCTTTAATGGTAGGTGTTGGCAAGGGAGCCGAAATAGGGATACTCATAAGAGGGGCAGAATATCTCGAAAGAGCGGAGAAACTCAATGCAGTTGTCTTTGATAAGACAGGCACACTCACAAAGGGAGAACCTGAAGTAACAGAAATAGTTGTAGGGGCAGGGCAAGCCCTGCCCAATGCTATAAGCGAGGAAGAAGTTTTACAACTCGCAGCCATGGCGGAGAAGAGCTCAGAGCATCCACTGGCTGAGGCAATTATAAAAAGGGCAACTATGATGGGACGGGGTATCCCCGATGCAGATGCCTTTGAAGCAGTACCCGGCCATGGAGTCAAGGTCAGATTTAACGGAAAAGAGATACTGATTGGCAACAGGAGGCTGATGAAAGATAGAGGCATTTCTATAGAAGATAGAGAGACGGTAATTTCAGGGCTTGAAGAAAAGGGAAATACAGTCATGATTGTTGCGAAAGAAGGAAAACTTGTTGGATTAATTGCAGTTTCAGATACCCTGAAGGAATATGTTGAAGATGTGATTGGAAGACTCAAAGACCAGGGAGTCGAAGTTGTTATGCTTACAGGAGACAATGAACGCACGGCAAGGGCCATTGGCTCCAGGGTAGGAATTGATAGGATTATATCAAATGTTCTGCCAAGTGATAAGGCAAGGGTTATAAAGGAACTTCAGGCAGAGGGAAAGGTCGTTGCAATGGTTGGAGACGGAATAAATGATTCTCCCGCCCTTGCCCAGGCAGACATCGGGATAGCCATAGGAAGTGGTTCTGATGTTGCAAAAGAGACAGGCGGCATTATACTTGTCAGGGATGATTTGAGAGATGTCATTAAAGGGATAAGGCTCAGTAGGGCAACAATGCGCAAGATAAAACAGAACCTATTCTGGGCCTTTATCTATAATACTGTTGCTATCCCTATTGCTGCCTCCGGTCTTCTTAACCCCATAATTGCAGCAGCAGCCATGGCTTTGAGTTCATTATCTGTTGTTAGTAACTCGGCTCTCCTCAAGGGTGCAAAGATATGAAATTTTTGAAACATATGTGAGCTATTTAAAATGCTTGATTCGGTGATAAGGAGATGATAGAATAGGGTCGTTTTTCATTTTTAACTTTTAGGAGGAGAAAAGCCATGAAAATCGCTGAGATTATGACCAAAAAAGTACACACTATCGGACCAGATAATACCTTGAAGGAATGTGCAGAAGTCCTTAAAAAACAGGATGTTAATGGCCTGGTTGTTGTAGAAGATGGGAAGGTCGTAGGAGTAATCACAAAAGCAGACATTTTCAAAGCAATCCTGCCACGCTATCCTGATATCATTGAGGAGGAGCGATACATATCAGACCTCGAGTATATCGAGGAACGCGTACACAAGCTTTTTGAAATGAAAGTCAGAGAAATAATGGGGGCTCCTCCCATCTCTGTAAGCAGCGACTTGCCTATTGTTAAAGCTGGTTCAACAATGATCCTCCGCAGGGTAAAACAGGTTCCCGTAGTGGATAAAGACCGGCTGGTAGGCATCGTTACCCTGACAGATATTATCAACAACCTTACTGGAAAGATTAAATAGATAAAAAATACAATTTAACCACAGAGGACACAGAGGAAGAGAGAAAGGATTTGAGATTTTATAAATTTTAAAATTCTTCTCTGAGTTCTCTGTGGTTTTTAAAATCTTATTTAAAACTATGTTCTTCAGATGGAAATACTCCCTTTTCTACTTCTTCTTTATAAATCTTAATAGCATTAAGGGCCTCATTCCTTAAACTTACATATCTCTTAGCAAACCTCGGTAAGAATCTCTCGAATAACCCTATGAGATCATGAAGGACGAGTACCTGCCCATCACAATAAGGGCCAGCACCGATACCAATGGTCGGTATCATGATCTCCTCTGTAATCCTCTTTGCAAGCCCCATCGGTATAGCCTCAAGCACGAGGGAAAATGCACCTGCATCCTCTGCAGTATGTGCCTCTTCTATTAATCTCTTTGCAGCCTCTTCAGTCCTGCCCTGAACCTTATATCCACCCATCCTGTGGATAGACTGGGGCGTAAGGCCGATATGCGCCATAACAGGAATATCCAATCTTGTCATCGCCTTGATATGCTCTGCCACCTCAGCACCACCTTCAATCTTTACGGCAGATGCACCTGCCTCTTTTAAAAATCTCCCTCCATTTCTTACTGCATCCTCAACACTCGCTTGATAGGACATAAAAGGCATGTCCCCGATAACCATTGCATTCTTGACTGCCCTCGAAACAATCTTTGTGTGGTAAATCATCTCATCCATTGTAACAGGAAGGGTATTTTCAAGACCCTGTACAACCATGCCGACGGAATCACCAACGAGAATGACATCTATACCCGCCTCATCAACTATCTGTGCAAAAGGATAATCATAGGCAGTAAGCATTGTAATCTTTTTCTGCTCTGCCTTTTTTTTCAGAAGATCCTGGATTGTTATCTTCGGCATATTTAACTCCTTAATCTTTAATGGCTAATTTTAGCATAAAATCTGTTTTCCATGTCTGTAATTCGTGTTGATTCCTTAAGATCTCTCCAAATCTCCGTGGATATTACTAAACTGCCCTAAAGCAGATTCAAGATTTTCTGCTATATCCTTTGCAAGTATGTCCGGGGCTGGAAGGCTTGCGGAATCTTCAAGGCTTTCATCCTTCAGCCAGAATATGTCATCGGAATGCGATGGGGTCAGCCCTTGAAAATTGACATTATTTTTCCTCTTTCTTTCTTCCAACTCTTTTGTAACTTTTTATCTCCTTCTATTTTACTCAATGTCCTCTTATATTTGTGTATTATTTCCGAAGGACTTAACTCTCCTATCTTTCTGATATCTCTATTTAAAGCAGATGTGTGCTCTTTTGAAAGATAAAGAAACATTTCACAATTTTTCTGTATGTCAATTTTCAAGGGCTGACCCCTTACTGCCATGCCGATTAATTGGCACAAAGGGGCATGAAAATAAAAGTTACCAAGGTACACTCGATGTCATTCCCGCTTGTCGGGAATCTTTCTTAAGAAGAATTCTGGACAAGCCAGAATGACGGAATAGGGAAGAAAGATTCCGGACCGATCCCCGACAAGCGAGGACAAGAGCCGGAATGACAGGAGATCGAACTTATGGTCTTCTTAGTATTTTCGGGTCAATGACACAACAGTAAAGGTTATTAAACTTTTCGGACTTCTTTTGGCATTTGATTTTTAACCTAACTAAAAGGTAAGTTAATAATACAACCTTTTTTGTAAGCCTATTATACCAGGAGGGGTATAATGAGTAAGGATAAAAAGGGATATGGCATCTTACAAATGGAGGTCCCCCACAGAGGATCAGTCTATGTGGTCTTCGCTATTGTTCTAGTAGCAATAGCTGTAGCGATTTTATATGGAATATTTCTTCTGCGGAAGATGTACACAGAGGAAAAGAGATTCATTAATCTCACTGTCCCCAGCGTTCAGAGGGTAGATAACGTCTTTCTTGTTGCTAAACTCTCTGCAGAAAAGCATTTGAAAGGGGTTAATGTAACGGGGGTCATGATTAATTCCACTGCCCTGGAACAGAAAGATATAAAGTTCAAAATCAGTGTTGGAGATCAATCAGCAGAATTTATCGTTGACAGGATTTCTTCAGGAAGTGGTAGGAAATTTGAAGTTATCATTCCTAATGCCTGGTTGGAAAAAACCGCTACCGCTCAAATACAGTGCTTAGAATCATCGATTTCGTATTACATAGAGTAGTTTATTATTACTTGAAGTAGCCCCGTTCAGTCTCACGGGGTCTTCCTTTTGGTTTTGGTTTCCCCTTTATACCTATTCCCTTTTCTATTTTATCGAGTGTATATATCATATCAGTAATTGATAAGTCATATGAGCTGATTATCTCTGGCCAGGTCTGGCCACCTGCCCTTTCGGCGAGTATGTCATCAGTAGATTTACGTGCCTGATTTGAGAGATATACGCATATAATAATTTCACCATAGCTCAGATTCCTTGTCTTTAATTTGTTTATTAAGGCATCACTTATGTCAAGTTCTTCCTTAATCTTTTTGATAACATCTTTCTCTGCCTTTTTCTTCGATACCTTTTCATCAAGGGAATCAATGGCCTTTAGGAAACGTTTTTCATCAGCCTCGGTATATCGCCGGCCTGTAGCTATTACCATTAATGGATGGGTCATAGAATAACTCTTTATCTCGCCATCTAAGAAATAGGTAACATTTATTTCAGCCTCCACTGATTTATTTTCTCTGAGGGAAAGAATCTTATTACTAAAAGCTGGTTTTATGTCAATATCAACGCTCTCTCCGGAAGGGATTTCTTTTATCTCCACATCCACTGGTTTGACCATAAACTCCTTTGTCATAAAAGAAACCTTCACTTTTGATATTTGTTTATCTGTATTGTTATTTATCCTTGTCCTTCCAATCCCGTCCCTTTCATATATCTTGTAGGCACGGGAGAATATGTCATGTGTCTTTAATACAGTGACATCAAGAGGTAGTTTTTTTATGATAGTTGTTGCCTTTATGAAGGCCCCCTGGCTTTCTTCACCTTCTGTGCTGATAGCAGTAACCTTATAGCTGTACGTTGTATTTGTCTTCAGCCCTCTTTCAGTAAAGGATGTGGTATTTACCCTTCCTACCTCTTTGAATGTTCCATCCACCTCACGGTAAACAATGTATGAAGTAACTTCTTCTTCCTTTGAGGCCTGCCAACTCAGAGAGATCCTGTTCTCTCCCGGGGCTGCTATAATCTCAGTAGGTGGTGATAGGATAAGTGGCTTTGCCTTTCCTTCTGCAACAGGACTCTTTTCACTTTCGTTTCCTTCTTTCGCAACTGAACTTACCCGGTAAAAATATGTTATGTTTGGCTTGACATTTTCATCAACAAATGATGGTTCTCGGGTGGAACCGATCGGCCTGAATGTTATCTTGTCCTCTGATCTGTAAACTCTATAATGACCGAAAAAACTTTCAAAATTTTTCGACCAGTTGAGGATTATCTTTTTCACATCTGTTTCTACCTTCAATTGTTGGGGTGACTTAGGAGTATAGACAAGACCCAGTGCCTGTACCCTTTTATTTCCTTTGTCCGAGACAAAGATAGTTGTTTCGTCTTTCATTGCAAGGCTTGATGGTTCAATAAAATCTCCCTTATGCTTTCCAACAGAGCCAAATTTTCTTAGAAACCTCCCTCTATGGTCAAAGACCTGTATTCTTCTGTTTCCTGAATCAAGAACAAATATCTCCTCCCTTGTCACCAGAATACTGGTTGGTTCAATAAATTCGCCATCTTCTTTACCTTCTTGACCGATGAACATCAACGGTGTTCCCTGAGGGTCTAACTTCACAACCCGGTGTTTACCTTTATCCACTAAAAAGATATTTTCTGATATATCCAGGGCTACATCAACAGGCTCATCGAATTCTTCATCTGATGGGCGCAACCTTTCGATCTTATTCATAAATATACCGGTAGTATTAAAGATCTGGATTCTTTCATTACCTGTGTCTGCTACATAAACAATTCCTTTTGGAGAAATAGCAATACCCTGAGGAGATGAGAAATTGCCCTCGTTGCTCCCATAGCTACCTATGCGGGATATAACTTCACCTTCTTTATTGAACTTAACGAGGCGGTTATTGCCAGAGTCTACTATCCAGAGAAATCCCTGCGGGTCGATTGCTATACCCTTTGGATTATTCAATCTGTCTTTTTCACTTCCTTTGATCAGTCCTTTCACTGTGTCCTGCTGTATAACAAGTATGGCATTTTCTTCTGCACTTGTTGCATAGAGGGTGTCTTCATGCCAGGCCATATCCACTTAAACTTACCTTGATATCATTGAGCCACTTTACAGAGTTGAGGGGAGGGGGAGACTCTGGAAGCATCACTAATAGTTTTTCAGGGGAAAAAATCTGGATAGTGTTCTTCTTCGAATCTGATACAAAGACCTTTCCGTCCTGATCAATGGCTATGCCTGATATATACCTGAACTGGGCATGATCATCGCCTTTTATACCAAAGGAAAGTAGGAGGTAACCTGAAAAGTCAAACTTCTTGATCTTGTGATTTCCAGTATCTGCCACAAAAAATACATTTTTATATACCGCAATAGATGTAGGGTTTTCCACATCATAATAACATCTTATATGATAACCCGAAGGTGTAAAGACCTCTATCCTGTTGTTGTCAGCCTCTGTTACATAGATATATCCCCTGTAGTCTGTAGCCACATCAGTGGGGCTACGCATCTGTCCTACTGCTTCTCCTTTTTTGCCAATGGAACCAAAGTATATGCCGTCAATGCTGAAGGCCTGGACCCTGTGATTGCCTGTATCAGCAACATATATGATACCCTCATGTACGCATATGCCTTTTGGATTATTAAACTGTTTTGGTCCGCTTCCAGCACTACCAAACTCATCTATGAATTTTCCGTCCTTAGAGAAGATGAGAACTTTATTGAGGAAGGAATCGGTAACATATAACTTATCCTCATAAAAGGCAATTCCTGAGGGTTCTTCTAATATGAATGGATCACCAATTTTTCTACCCCACATGGTTATGGTCACTCCTTCACGGGTAAGGACATGTATTCTCTTGTTGCCTTTATCAGCCACATAGATATAACCATCCGTACCAACAGCGATATCAGATGGTTCACTCAGATGTCCCGGTCCGGTTCCTTCCTTACCAAATTCTTTTTCGAACTCTACCTGCTGAATGGCAAAGGCAACGGTAGGTATTATTAGTAAGAATGCTATTACAGGTAGGAATGCTATTACAGCTATACGCAAAATTGTCCCCCTTTAATAAGTAATATAACATACCACGTCTGTAATGTTACGTATTTGCTAAGATGCCCAAACCACGGAACGTAGATTCTTTAATCAACGTTCCACGGTAGGACAGTCCCGAAAGCTTTCGGGGCTGTCCGAGCATTTCACCCCGCACCGCAGTGGTGCGGGGTTCACTCACCGGGACAGGCGAGACGCCTGTCCTACTGGTTTTGCTATGAAAATCGCTCAATTTATGTGAAAGATGCATAGGAATTTCTGCCGAAATTTTGGAGTTGTCCTGATAGCTAAGGTTATCGACAATTTTGTCATAAATAAATTAGAGGTCTTACAAGGCATGTCCCTGAATGGGTCGGCCCTGGAAGGTTTGTTTCCGGCCTTCTTACTTTTGCTTTTATCGCCTATTTAGGACTGGCAGGGGCATATATTTATTTGAAGTTTAGCTGACAGGTGTCAATTCTTGACGAAGCAGGTGAGATGACCATCCGTATAAAAAACGGAAAATCGTTTATCCAGAAATTTGGCAAGGCAATCGGCTACGCTGAAAATGACAAGCGGTTTATTTCCGGCAGCAAGTTTGCGCCCAATAGCCTGGTAGAGATCGTTTCCGCTGTCAAGAGGCCTCGCCGGGCGGTAGATGTAAACGAAATCAGCAGCTTCGATTGATACGTTGACAATGTCGTCATGAATCCATTCTACGCGGTCAGTGCTGATCCCAAGCGCTTGTTGAAAAATCCGACCGATGCGGATCATTTCAGAGGAAAGCTCGATTTGGAGTGTTCTACGGTGTGGGCAAATGCGTTGCAGCAACAATCCCTGCAGTCCGTTGCCTGCGCCGAGGTCGGCGACTATTGATTCGGGCCTAATAAACTGTTCCGCCATGATGAGCGGCGAAAGACCACCTGGATAGCATGAATAGCCATCTCTCTTTTTAAGAAGTTCCCTTTCGGATGGAGAATACTTAGAGCCTACGCCGTGCAAACAGGTATAAAGATTGAGCAGGGCATATTCGAGTGAAATTGGATCTCCCTCTTCCATTGCTACCATAAAATTTTTCACATACTGATCTATATCCGACAGTTCTGATCGAACAGAGTTGGTTGTTGCAAGTTCGAGTAGCGATTGCGCAATAGCAGCCATCTGTTTTTCTGAAAATTTGTCTTCTAATTGCAAGCTTGTGTTCAAATCTAATTTATGCATCTTTATACTCTAACTGCCTTCCCAATAAAGAAAATAATACTACTCATATATTTTGTAAAGTGTATTTCTTTTAGGTGCCCCCAATGACTACAACAGCTTCTGGATAAATCTCTCAGCATTTTTCTTGCTCAAAACCCGTAAACCCTGCACCACGGCGTGGCTATTATAAGTAGCGGCAATATAAAAGCAAAAAACACCCGGTATGCTTTATTTGCTCTCTCTTTAAATGTTTGATCTTTATCCTTGCGAAACATCCATACCCCACGCCATATTCCAAGTCCCCAGGCCACAAATATGGCTGGTAATTCAAAAATACCATGAGGAATTAATGTCCAAAGTACTTGCATTAGATCTCTTCATCATATCCCTCCTCTGCTCAACTTCTCCCTTATTCTCTTTGCCTTCACAGGCATTGCTTTATGAAAAAATTCCATCTGTGCCTCAAGCCACTGGAGTTTCAGCTTTACGGGTTTTTTCCTATAAGCCTCTATGTCTTCTTTTGTCTTGTAGTATAAAAGGGGGCTGTCCTGAGCTTTATTGGCGGGTCTATTCTTCATCCTTCCACTCCTCCATGATTTTTCTAAGGTAGAAAACATCGGCCCTATCCTGGGGTCTATCAGACTTTTCTTTCATTTTGATTAACTCTTTCATTGGAACAACTGGAATTATTGTATCCTCAAATTTTATTCTCTTTCTCTGCTTATATACTTCATCGAAGTCGAAAGGCATCTCAACAAAAATATCGAGGAGAAAGAAAGGATTCTTAGAATCATAAAGGCTAAAGACCTTCATGTTTTTGTCTATTATCCAGCTCTTCCTTTTCTCTGCATTAATAAAATCTTCAAGCTTTACAGGAACCTTTGGCTTTAAACCAAGTCTTTTAGCAACCCCAACAAACTTTAAAAGGTTTTCTTTATCCAAGTTCAAAATGATGTCTATGTCTGCTGTTGCTCTCTCAATCCCATAGAGATTGATAGCTATACCTCCAGCGACCATATATTTAACGGATTCCTTATTCAAAGAAGAAAATAATTTCTTAAAAATCTCCACTTACTATCTCCTTATTTATTCACCGTTATCACAGATTATAGTGTTTTTCTATTATCTTTCACTTATATCTTTTCATATCGAAAAGCCTTCTTAGAAGCATAAATTATGACTTAATAATGCCTTGGGGAAACCTTATCCTGAATGTCGTTCCCTTATCACTGCTATCAACAAAGATATTACCTCCGTGAGAGACAACAATCTTGTGCACTATTGCAAGGCCAAGGCCTGTACCTTTCTCTTTTGTAGTAA
The DNA here is from genome assembly GCA_040755805.1 of Nitrospirota bacterium. GTDB lineage: Bacteria > Nitrospirota > Thermodesulfovibrionia > Thermodesulfovibrionales > SM23-35 > JBFMAM01. The sequence goes on along the minus strand of JBFMAM010000025.1, from coordinate 1,746 downwards.
AAAAGGGGAGAAATATCTTGTCCACTATGTTTTCTGAAATACCGTGGCCTGTATCAGATATTGTTATCTCCAGAAAATCTCCTGTAGAAGCCCTTATTGCCAACTCCCCTCCAGCAGGCATGGCCTCAACGGCATTCTGTATGAGGTTTGTGAATGCCTGTCTTAAAAGCACCTCATCACCTTTAATAACAGGCAGCCCATCGATATCGAGGTGGGGTTTAATATCTTCTCTTTTATCTGTAACTGCCGTAATACTATTTTCAATAATCATCTTAAGGTCGATATCAGAGATATTAAGTTCAGCAGGTTTTGCGAAGGAAAGGAAATCAGAGATAATCCTGTCCATAACTCCAATCTCTTTGAAAATGGCATCCACGGTAAGCTTTAAAGAGTTATCCACCTTTTTTGATAGGAGTTTTGTATAACCTGCAATCACCCCCATCGGATTCCTCAACTCATGTGCAATCCCTGCTGATATCTCACCGAGGCTCGAAAGTCTTGTCCTCAGCTCCATCTGTGACTCAAATGCCTTGAGATGCGTGAGGTCCGTAAAAACAAGTATCTGACCTATCCTCTTGCCTTCCCTGTCCTTTAAAGGAGAAAGTGTAAGCCCTAACCATATCCTCTTTCCTGACGGTGTTATATAACTTATCTCAGCCCTTTCTATAACCCTCCTCTCGTTTAGAAGGTCTATTATAGGTTTGTTCAGTACCTCTGTATGGTATCTCCCAACAATCGCCTCCTTTTTAACTTCAAGTATCTTCTCAGCTGATAGATTTACCTTCGTAATCCTCATATCCTCATCAAAACTCATCACACCACTCGGCACACTCTGTAGTATGTTCTCATTATACCCCTCAATTGCTAATGCCCTGTCTTCTGCCTTCTGCCGCAGAACTTCAAGCTCTTTCTCCTTCTCTTTAAGCTTCGATACGAGCTCATGAAATGTGTCTACGACAAAACCGACCTGAGATACATCCTTTCGCTCTAATCTTTTCTGTCCAATATAAAACCTTGTGAATATTCTAACGAGATAAAAAAAGATTAAAACGGCGAAAAGAAATATAAACGAATAAAATAATAGTATTTCTGTATTCACCTGATTCCCTACCTACCAAAATACCAGTATAATATCTCCTGACCATAAAAAAGCGTTATAACTGAGCCGAGAGCAAGATAAGGGCCAAATGGAATCTTTGAGCCCCATTCCCTTCCCTTAAGTAATATCAGCAGGATACCGATAATTGCCCCTGAAAGGCTTCCGAGGAAGGTTGTGAGTATTACACCTTTCCATCCGAGAAACCCTCCAATCATTGCCATCAGTTTGATATCTCCACCCCCCATTGCCTCTTTTTTGAAAATACGGTATCCTGCTTTTGCAACCAGATAATAGAATCCAAAACCGATAGATGCTCCTATAAGGGAGGATTTAATCCCAAGGGATAAATGTCGCATAAAAGGATCTGGTAGTAAAAAGCCTCCGAATATTATTCCCAGCGGGATACCCGGCAGTGTTATTCCATCTGATATTATCTGAAAATCCAGATCTATAAATGTTATAACAATAAGGGCTGAACAAAAAACAAAATACACCGGGGTATGCCATCCAAAACCGAATCTCCATAAAACCACAACATAAAATACCGCGTTCAGGAACTCAACAAGAGGATATCTAAGGGATATCCTTGCCTTACATGCCCTGCACCTGCCACTTAGAAATATATAACTTAATATTGGTATGTTATC
>JBFMAM010000024.1:0-12440 GCA_040755805.1 Nitrospirota bacterium | reverse complement strand
GGTTATTAGAGGCTTTAGAGTTATGTCGGATCCCAGATACTGGATTGCATTATCCATGTTGCCCGATATAGGGCCTGTTGTATCCAGAAAATTGCTCTCTGTATTTGTGACACCTGAGAGGATATTCGATGCAGAGATTAATGACCTCCTTTCAGTGGAAGGGATAGGAACAAGCAGGGCAAAAAATATAAAAGAATTTTCATTCTGGAAGGATGTGGAAAAACAGATTAAGGCCTTAGAGAAAAAGGGGATAAGGGCTGTGAGTCTTGATGAGCCTTTATATCCAGAAATGCTCAGGGAGATAGAAGATGCCCCTGTTGTTATTTATATCAAGGGTGATATTAAGCCTCAGGACAGGTATGCAATCGCAATTGTCGGTTCACGTAAACCAACCTCCTATGGGATATCAATTGCAGAAAATATTTCAGAGGAGCTTGCATCTATGGGTTTTACCATCGTAAGCGGTATGGCGCGGGGCATTGATGCCATATCACATAAGGGGGCGTTAAGGGCAGGTGGGAGGACAATAGCTGTACTCGGCTCAGGACTTGATGTACCCTATCCCCCAGAGAATAGGGATTTGATGGATAAAATTGCAAGCTCTGGTTGTGTTATGAGTGAGTTTCCACCAGGGACCTCTCCTGATAAGGAAAACTTTCCTCGGAGAAACAGGCTGATAAGCGGCCTCTCTCTTGGTGTACTTGTAATAGAGGCTACCTCTGACAGCGGCTCTCTGATCACAGCAGGATATTCCATTGAACAGAATAGAGAGGTTTTTGCTGTGCCAGGCAATATCAATTCATCTACTTCGGAAGGAACGAACGAGCTGATCAGAAGGGGAGCGATACTCTCACGAAATGCAAAGGATATCGTTGAGGAACTCGCACCTGTTTTGAAAGGATTTATAAGATCGAAGGAAAAGTCAAAGATAGAAGTTACAGATGAGGAAAAGGGCCTATGTAATCTGCTTTCTGGAGAGCCAAAGCATATAGATATTATTTCTCGGGAGAGCGGCTTACCAGCATCAAAGGTACTCGGAATACTTCTTGGATTAGAACTGAAGGGTGCTGTAAGGCAAACAACAGGAAAGAGGTTTTATCTGGTATGAATGACCTTGTCATTGTTGAGTCACCCGCAAAGGCAAAGACCCTCCATAAAATACTCGGGAAGGGATTTACAGTCAAGGCATCTATCGGTCATATAAAAGACCTTCCTGAGAAGGATATAGGTGTTGACGTTAATAATAATTTTAAGCCTCACTATGTTGTAATCCCGGGCAAAGAGAAGGTTATTAAAGAACTCAAGAAGGCATCAAAAGAGGCTGATAAGATATTTCTTGCCCCTGACCCTGACAGGGAAGGAGAAGCAATCGCATGGCATATTGCAACTGAAATCTCAGATAATAAATCTCCAATGCCTGATGGAAAGATATACAGGATTACCTTTAATGAGATAACGGAGCGGGCTGTGCGTGAAGCGATAAATAACCCTGGCAGGATAGATATGAGGAAGGTTGAGGCTCAGCAGGGCAGGAGGATACTTGACAGGCTTGTGGGTTACGGACTCAGTCCTCTTCTCTGGAAAAAGGTAAGGAGAGGCCTGAGTGCAGGAAGGGTACAGTCTGTTGCAGTCAGGCTAATCGTAGACAGAGAGCGCGAGATAGAGGCATTTAAACCTGAAGAATACTGGAGCATAAACGCAGAATTTGAGGGCTCTAAACCTCCACGGTTCTGGGCGAGGCTCTATAAGATAGAGCATAGAGCACAGAGCACAGAGCACAGATTTTTGATACCCAATGAAGATACTGCAACAGCTATCGTTAGCGATATAAAAGATAAAGAGTTTGTACTGGGCAAGATAGAGCGTAAACAAAGGAAAAGGATGCCTTACCCTCCATTTATCACAAGCACTTTACAGCAAGAAGCAGTAAGGAAACTACGGTTCCAGGCCCAAAAAACGATGATGATAGCACAACAGCTTTACGAGGGTATAGAACTTGGTGAAGAAGGTGCAGTAGGACTTATTACCTATATGAGAACAGATTCCCACAGGGTAGCCACTGAGGCACAGGAGTGGGCCAGGAGGTTTATTGAGAAAGTTTATGGAAGAGATTTCATACCTGAAAGACCTCCTGTTTATAAAAGTAAGGCATCTGCACAGGAAGCTCATGAGGCTATAAGGCCTACATATCCTGACAAAAGACCAGAGGATATAAAACAATTTCTTTCAAAAGACCAGTACGCCCTTTACACACTGATATGGAATCGCTTTATATCAAGCCAGATGGCACCAGCACAACTTGAACAAACAACATTTATTATAAATACAAATCTCCCCGAATCACCCCACACCCCCTTTTGGAAAAGGGATAATCCCCCTGAGTCCCCCTTTAATAAAGGGGGATTAGAGGGGGATTTTAAAGGGGTAAATGGAGGAATTAATAACTCGCCATCTTATGAATTCAGGGCATCAGGGACCGTAGTGCGTTTCAATGGCTTTATGGCTTTATACACAGAAAGCAAAGACAACGGAGAGGATGAAGAGGATGGGATGCTTCCTGCATTAAAAGAAGGGGAAACATTAACACTTATTAATTTACAGCCGAGACAACACTTCACACAGCCACCACCACGTTATACAGAAGCGACACTTGTCAAGGCGCTTGAGGAGAAGGACATAGGCAGGCCAAGTACCTATGCAACGATCCTTACTACTATCCAGGATAGGAAATATGTCCATAAGACTGATGGTAAGTTTTTCCCTACGGAGCTTGGCATTGTTGTAAATGATCTCCTTGTTGAAAGATTTCCTGAACTTATAGATGTAGGGTTTACTGCAAAAATGGAGGATGAGCTTGACCGCATAGAAGATGGAAAGATGAAATGGGTTAGGGTTGTAAAAGATTTTTATGATCCCTTTAATAAAGACCTGACCGAGGCAACAAATACCCTCGGGAAAATAAAGCCAAAGGATATTCCTACTGAAACCATATGCGAAAAGTGCGGTTTGCCAATGGTGATAAGATGGGGGAGACATGGGAGATTTATGGCATGTTCTGGGTTCCCTCAATGTAAAAATACAAAGCCCATTCAAACAGAAGGCACGGGGCAGAAGGCACAGAGCACAGAAAAAGTTTCACAAGAAACAGAAGAAAAGTGTGAGAAGTGTGGTGCTCCTATGATGCTCAGAACAGGGAAATACGGTAAATTCCTATCCTGTTCAAGGTATCCTGAATGTAAAAATACAAGGTCTATATCAACAGGGGTCAAGTGCCCACTGGATGGCGGGGATATTGTCGAAAGGCGTTCTAGAAAGGGGAAACAATTCTGGAGCTGCAATAACTTTCCTCAATGCAAGTTTGCAACTTGGTATAGACCCGTACAGAAAAAATGTCCACATTGTAGCGTAGAATTTATTGTTGAAAAGAAGGATAGGACACAAAAAACCTATCTTGCCTGCATAAAAAAGGGGTGTGGGTATAAGGAAGAGATTAAATAGACAGAATTCTAATCCTCCTCTTCAAATGCCGATTTATCAGCCAGTTTCCAAAGCTATCTTCAGGTGCTGGCTGCAGTTTTGGATAGGGGAAATCATTACATTCTTAGCCTGTTCTTAAAGACTCTACAATATTCATACGGGCTGCCCTTACTGCGGGTAGAACCCCTCCGATAAAACCCATTATCAGTGAAAAAACAAAGGCTTCAGATATTATCTCGAAGGTAAGGGAGAAACTGAATGCAAGTTCGGAAAAAGTCTGCCAGTTCATTGTTGAGACTGTATAAAGTTGTAGAAAAGAGGCAAAGAATAATCCAGCAAATCCTCCTATAAGGCCGAGAAACAGTGATTCCATGAGAAAGGCTGCTAAGATACTCCTTCTCTGGAAACCCAGAGCTCGCATGGTACCTATTTCGAAGACACGGTTTGCTACAGCAGAATACATGGTAATCATGGCACCGATAATTGCACCAAGAGAAAATATTATTGTGAGTGTTAATCCGAGGATGCGAAGGAATTTGGCCATTATCTCTGACTGTTTCCTGTAATACACTGGTTCCCTCATTGCTTCAATCGTAAGACGGGGATCATTTTCTATCCGGGACTTAACCTTTTCGAATTCTGTGGTATCGCGTAACTTGAATATTACTGAAGAATAAGCAGGCCTTCGAAAAGCTTGCATGAACTGGATGACATCGCCCCATATCTCGGAATTAAAGCTTGTGTTACCTGCATCGAATATCCCAACAACAGTCCAGTCTCTCATGGCGAAGCGAAGTGTTTCTCCCAGACCTCCACCTTGAAAACGCTTTGCTATGCTTAATCCTGCAATGATTTCGGATGAACCAGGTCTCGGCATGCGTCCCTCTATTAGTTTCACCTGTGGACGGAGAGTCATTGATTGCTCTTCAATTCCTCGGATAACCACATTGGAAGGCTTATTGGTTCCTCGTTTAGGAAGGACTATAAGTACTACTAATTCTTTAGCAGCCAGCCTTTTCCCATCCAAACCTATGGCAATCTCAGGCTGGGTTTCAATGATTGAAGCTTGCAGACGATTGACGCCACTCTGGACTTCAGATTCTGCTGCCTTTCGAATAACTACTGCGTTATCATTAGAACCTGTTTCTACAAGTGTCTTCTGCAGCCCTTCAGCGAGCATTAAAACTGCTGTAAATACAAACACTACCAGTGCCATTCCAGATGCAGTCAGCACTGTAGTAAGCCTGCGGGTCCAGAGATTACGGAGGCTATATGAAAGGGGTATCTTCATTTACTCCCTCACCCTAACCCTGCCGCTAGGGGAGAGGGCAAATCCCCTCTTGAGAGGGTCCGCCTGCCGTCCGTCGGGCAGGGTGTAGGGGTGTGTACTTCCCCTCCCTTGATTATCTTCACCTATCCTATTCTCCTCAATCCGTCTGCTATGCGGATGTTTATTGCCCGGTAAGTTGGAAGTATTGCTGCTACAAAACCTACAAACAATGAAGCCATGATATCCATGACGATAGTCTCAGGTTCAATATTAAATACAGGGAAATAGGTACTCAGTTCGCTACTGAAGATTCTGGCAGCAGGAAAAGTAAGGATAATACCGAGTGAAGCACCAAGAATCGTAATAAAAAGGGATTCGCCAAATATCAGGCCAGAGATATGAAAGCCACCAAACCCGAGTGTTTTGAAGATTGCATATTCACCTATTCGCTCGCGGGCAGTCATCGCCATAGTGTTGGCAACGACCGCCAGAATGATAAAAATAATGAGAAAGGAAACAATCTGTATAGCAATGACAATTGCTTCCGTCATCGCTATAAAGCCCAGTGTGAATGCCTTTTCTGTTTCTGTTAATGTCTCTGCAAGGGAGTTCTTAAAGGTTTTGTCAATCCTGAGAGATACATCTGCTGCAAGATTAGGATGAGTTATCTCAATCATATACCAGCCAACCTGGTCAGCCCAGGATCTGCCGGTCTTTTTTAAGTTCTCATTCAGATATTCCCAGTGGAAGATAAAGGCTGTTTCATCAACATTCTTATCCCTCCCTTTATAAATGCCACGGAGAACAAAGTCCCAATTGCCCGGGAAGATCGTTCCCTTCAACGTTATAATATCGCCAATCTTCCAGCCATACCTTTCAGCGAGTTTACGTCCTGCAACTGCTGATTTTCTATCGCGGAGAATCGCTGCTTTCTGGTCTGGTGGAAGTATAATCTCAGGGAACATCTCAAGATATGTTTCTGGTTCAATTGCATAGTTTGCAAAGAAATGTTTTTCGTCAATATAAATACCACCAAACCAGGTACCATAAGAAACACCCTTCACACCCTCGATCTGTCTGATCTTCTCTTTATAGGAAAGAGGGAGCGGAAAGACGAGTGATACAGCATTTCTCGTTACGAGCCGACTTGCAGAAGCTGTCTCTACACCTAAATACCATGTACTTATTACAGTTCTTAAGAGTCCAAAGGCAAGGATAGCTATCGCAACACCGAGAATTGTTAGAAAGGTACGGAGTTTGTGCCGGAATGCGTTTTTAAAGATCAGCTTGGGGATGTGCATTCAAAATGCCTTTATCAAGATGCTTAATAATATGGGCCTTCTTTGCAGCCCGTGGGTCGTGGGTTACAATAATAATGGTCTTGCCGAGTTCATGAACAAGGCGTTCCATCAGTTCCAATATTTCCTCAGCAGAAACCCGGTCCAGATCGCCTGTAGGCTCATCAGCTACCAGTATGGTCGGATCAGGGACAATAGCGCGGGCTATGGCTACTCGTTGTTGCTGTCCGCCAGAGAGCTGGCCGGGGTAATGGTCCATTCTATCCTCGAGGTTTACCATCCTCAGGGCCATTTCCACATGCTCCCGGCGCTCTTTTCTGGAAAGCCCGGTCAAAAGCAAGGGCAGCTCAACATTTTCAAAGGCGGTAAGTACTGGTATCAGGTTATAAAACTGGAAGATAAAGCCCACATTTGTGGCTCGCCATTGGGCAAGCTCGGTTTCAGAAAGTGAGGTAATATCCACACCACCCACCCTGATAATCCCCCTGTCCGCCTTATCAATACCTGCGATCAGGTTTAGCAAAGTGGTCTTACCTGAACCGGAGGGTCCCATCAATGCCATGAATTCACCATCTGCTATATCGAGAGTGATATTCTGCAGAACAGGAATAATCTGATTGTCACGCCGATAGGACTTGTACAGATTTTTGATTTCAACGATTGGTGGTTTGATTTCCATTTATTTCTCAATAGTTTTTATCCTGATATTGTTTCTCAATTTATTCAATGGCTTAACAACTACTTTGTCTCCTGGTGATGCCCCGCTTAAGACTTCAATCATATCTTCAATCTGTGAACCAACGGTTATCTGGGTTTCTACCACCCTGTCCCCTTTAATAAGGAACACTGACTTTTTGCCATTGCGGGTTATTACTGCTGCTGAATTAAGAGCAGTACGGGGTTTCTGCTCCTCCGGTTTAACCTGCCTTGAGAGAAAAGCGACCTTTGCACTCATCTCAGGTAATATGCGACTATATTTATCAACAAATCGTACTTTGACCATCACTGTTGCCTTGCTCCTGTCAGCAGTCGGTACAATCATATGCACCACCCCGCGGAAGCGTGATACGGGGAGGGCATCCAGTTGTATCTCGCATGGTTGGCCCAATTTTACCTGCTGCAGGTTTGATTCAGAGACATCCACCTCTACCTGGAGTGAGTTCATGTCTGCTATAGTTACCACAGCAGCCTTTGCATTGGCAGCCGCTCCAAGAGGGGTAACAATATCTCCTATATCAGCATTTTTAGTTAAAACTACACCATCAAAGGGAGCCCTTATAAGTGTATATTCCAGCGACACATCGGCCCCTTTAAATGCAGCGGCACTGGCCTTAACCGCTGCTTCTGCACCGGCCACCGCTGCAATTGCCTTTTTGTAGCGGGCCTCAGAAGCATCGTATTCAGCCTTTGCCACAAGCCCATCTACTAACAATTCCTTATTTCGATTAAAGGAGACGGTGGCGTCATGCAACTCAGCCTTTGCCTGTTCAAGATTGGACCGGGCAAAGTTCAGATTGGCTGCTGCCTGGTCCCGAGACGCAGCAACATCCTCACTTTCCAGACGTGCTATCACCTCCCCCTCTTTTACACGGCTTCCCTCCTCCACTGCAAGCAATACAAGCCGTCCAGTCACCTTGGACGCTACAGCAGCCTTACGCTGAGCCACCACATACCCACTGGCGTTCAGTAAGGTAAGTGTCTGGGAAGGATAAATCTGTGTAACGGTTGCAACCTCCACATTAACAGCCGGGGTCAAGACACCTTTAAAGTAAAGGAATACTATCACGGCAATAAGCATTATTACCGCAAACCATCGAGATAATTTTCTTCGTCTCACCGGGCGAATAGTCGCTCCAGACTTGTCTATCTTTAATTTTGAAATGTCTTCATTCGCCACGGATTTGCCTATTTCAAGATTATTTTATGCATTAGGAAATTATAAACCACAGAGACACTGAGACACAGAGATTTAAGAACATAAATTTTTAAAAACTTATAAATTATTTTTATTTTTTCTCTGTGCCCTCTGTGTTCTCTGTGGTTAAATTAAGGTTTTTGTTCTTAACCTTCCTTTTCAAATGCCAATTTATCAGCTCCGCATACAGGACATACCCAATCATCTGGTAGTTCCTCAAAGGGTGTTCCGGGCTTGATACCAGAATCAGGATCGCCTATTTCCGGGTCATAAATATATCCACAAACTGTGCATTTGTATTTTTGCATTTTACCAACCTCTTTTTGAAGCTCTTCCTTGATGTAAGTGGGTGCTGTTTTTGGAGATTTTCCACCTTTTATCTTCGGCCAGTGTTTTAATCTCTGTTAGGTCCTTTTGTCATTATAGATAAACTACTTTTAACTGTAGTTTAGCAAAAATTTATAACTTATTGAAAAATAATGCTTTTAATGTCAGGCCCAAAAGCTTTCGGGCCTGACCTACTAAATATAAAAGCTTTTATTTTCAATAAATTACAACAGTAGGACAGGCGTCTCGCCTGTCCAAAGCTTAAAATTTGCTAAACTATAGCACTTTTAAGTTGTCCAATAGCTTGTGGGATTCTTCATGCTTTCCGAGTCCAATTTTCTCGCTAATCTCTCCTTGCCCCTCTTTACCCCGTTGGATAGTAAACATCCTACGGGGTTTACTTAACTCTCTCTTTTCCTAAATATTTGAATTTGATATTATCTATTTCAAGATAGCTAAACTGTTATATTATTAGCTGAAAATTAAGTCAGTTTTGCTGGATATAGTAATTTAAACCTAAATTGAGCGATTTATTATGCAATTCAAAACAGCCCCGAAAGCTTCCGGGGCTGTCCTACCCCAATGGGTTATCGTTCATTACCAGTAGGACAGGCGTCTCGCCTGTCAAAGAGCTTTTTCTGGGGTAAGTATCGCCCAATTTAGGTTAAAAATAGAGGAGTTTTTGTGAAGGTAAGAGTTTATTCTGCACCCTGGTGTCCAATTTGTAAGATGACAAAGGAATGGTTGAAATCGCATAACATAGAATTTGATGACATCAATGTTCAGGAAGATATTAAGGCGTCACTATATGTGATTGAAAAGACTGGACAGACAGCAGTTCCAGTTATCGAAATTGATGGTCAACTCATCATCGGATTTAATGAAGAGACTTTAAAGGAGGTGCTCCGAATTGAATAAAGAAGAACTGAGAAGATATTCTGAGCTTTATGCGGAGTCACAGGGATACAAATTGAATCCTGATAAAGAAACTGTAGATCGTGTTCTTGAAGGGCTTCTTGAGAATGAAAAGAGACACGGCTATCGTTATTGCCCATGCCGTGTGATCATTGAAAAGAAGGATCAGGATTCAAGGGTCATCTGTCCCTGTGAGTATCACCACCGTGAAATCGAAGAGCTTGGCAGATGTGCATGCAACTTCTTCTTGAGAAGGAATGTTGACAGAACACTAAATACAAGAGAAAAGATGAAGGACAGAAGACATTACAACTGGGACATAACAAACAAAGGAAGACTTCTCTTTATTGAACATTCATCGCAGAGCGGTTTATGTAGCAACTGCATAAAATGTGGAATATGTGAAGTAGGGCTTAAGGCAAGGAGTGGAAGGACGGTCTTCCCAGAGGTTTTTGGGGCTTCCTAGTTTGGTGCCGAGAAAAGGCTTCCGAGTCTGAGGGATATCCAGATCCTCCCTGAGATATTTGGTGAAGCTGTTGAATTCAGGAATGTTGATACATCAACAAAGCTCGGTGGGTTTGAAGTATCTGCCCCAATTTCGATAGGAGCAATCGGTTCTACAAAGGTTGGGTATGATAACAGGAAAGAACTTTCTGCCGGTGCTGCAAAAGCAGCGATTGTGAGGGTAGTAGGTGAGAATGTATTTCCAACACATGGTGAAAATGGATTAAAAGAATGCATCAATTCTTTCTTAGAAAATTATGAGGGAAAGGGAGCTATAATTGTACAGGCTAATGTTGAAGACCAGAAGCTTGGGGTTCCAGAAATGGCAATTGCCCACGGTGCACATGCCATTGAGTTAAAATTCGGGCAAGGATCAAAGGCAGGCCTTGGCGGGGAAATAGAAATCTGCTGCAAGGAAGATGCTGAGCGGTACAAAAAATTAGGCTATACAATTATAGAAAGACCAGATGGAACATTCGAAAGACATTCATCACCAGTTTCGGTTGTTAAGGATAAAATAAAAGAAGATCTGGTTAGATACTCAAGTTTAAAAGTACCACTCTGGTTAACTCATCTTCTACAGTTTAATTCCAGAAACTCTTATAAATCAATAATTTTCACCTGTCAAAATTAGTCTTGGCACTATGTTTAGTTTCTGTCACAGATGGGGGAACAGCCACACCTACTGCCTTTAATACCTTCCCACACATCCCCTGAAGCGGACTCCTTAATAAGTATTTCTTCCCTTCATGCTCAATCTCTACTTCATACAAAGTATCTATGTCCTGTCTCATCTCATCCCACTCTGCTTTAAAATCAACCCTCCTCATCAACTCCTTCATTATCACGAGGGCAAGAAAACTACAAAATACATGCCCCTTTATTGTCGAGTCATATTTGTGATACACAGGCCTTGTCTCAAGAACACCCTTCACTTCCCTGAATATCCGCTCTACCTGCCATAGCTCTTTATACCTTAAGGCAACTTCCTCTACGGATAAAGAGGTGTTTGTCCTTAGTACATATTTCCCATCAAACCTTTCTTCCGATTTTGCCTTTTCTTCATCTATCTTTACTGATGCCCTCTCTATCTTGAGATACCTTCTATACCCTCGATTCCCTATCAAAGCCTTTGCCCCTTCTTTCAGTTTCCTTCTCATTGATTCTATGATCACTTCCCTTTTTGCCCTATCCCTTTCTGCCTCCTCAGGATTTAAACATACAATGTATCTCCTGCCTTGAAGTCGCACTTCCTTCACCTTCAGATTGTCTTCTACCTCCCTGTATTTGCCAGCCCTGCTTAGGACCTCTGTATTTACTTCTTTTTCTTTCCTCATCTTTATCCCAAAGATATACCCCACGCCTAAACCCTCAAGTTCCTCTACTGCTTCCCTGCTTACCATCCCCCTGTCTGCAACTATCACAATCTCTCCAACTCCAAATCTCTCCTTTAATCTTTGAACTACAGGAACAAGGGTCCTTGAATCAGCCATATTGCCAGGCCACATCGGACAGCTTATCGGCCTTCCAGCAGTGTCTATTACTGCCCCTACTATCATCTGCTTTTCATCAGAGCGATTATCCCTTGAATATCCATATTGACCAAGACTCTCCCCTCCATTGCCCTCAAAGTAAATACTGGTTGTGTCAAAAAATACAAGGTTAAGCCCAGTGAATAACTTCCTATTGCTCAAGAATAAGTCCTCTTCAACCTCATCCTTCATATCCCCAAGCCATGCCATAGCCCTGTAGAAATGATGGAGTTTAAGACCATCTTTGCCTTCTATCTTGTAATCCCTGCTTATCCTTAATGCCTTCCTGTCTGAACTAGGAAAGAATAGCCTGCTAAGTACTGTGAAATATATTGCCCTTTCTACTTCAAACTCATATCTTCTATCACCAAGAAGTCTCTTTAATACATCAGGGAATCCTAATTCTTTCCAAAGCCTTCCAATAATTAATTCAGGACCAACCTTTTTTACAGAGGTGGCACTTATCCTACCTTCTCTGTAACCTTCTATTACCTTTACCTTCTCTGAAAATCTGGACAAAGACCTCATAATCGCATCTACCTGCCCAGAGACTTTAAGCCTGTCAAGCCTGCCGAGGGTGGCAATGACATGCTGTCTTGGTCTACCATCCTCCCATCTGCTCTCTACTATCTGAAGGTATTGATGCCTTCCTGAAGGTTTTGTCCTCACAAACATGACATTAGATTTATAACATAAATGATTAGTAATGTCAAGCTTTTTATGGAATTTATTGATAATTTATTGGCACTATGTTTTGAGATTTTTCAGATAAGAATGTAGTAATATCAAGGGGTTTTTAGGTATTATAGGTTGAAAACTGTAGAAGATGAATTTGATTAAGTTGAAGGGCATGGTACGACGTTAAACGGTTACGAGGCTCGTATCGTAAAATGTCTATGGGTTACGTCTTCTACGAATAACTTAACCGACAGACGAAACGAGCTTCGTTACCGTAACCGAGAGACGAGTATTTATTGGCAATTGGAATTTTATTTGATGTTTGGTGATTGATTATTGGTGTTTGTTTATTTCGACATACCTGAGTTACAATTTTTGCTAAACTACAATTAAGGTTGAAAATAGAGGGCTATGACGATTTTTGAACATCTATATTATCTGGGCTATTTGATAAAAAAACACTTTGCTCTGAAGAACCAGAAAAAACTTCCCTGCAAAGTAATCAGTATTGGCAATATAACAGT
>JBFMAM010000023.1:0-12464 GCA_040755805.1 Nitrospirota bacterium | reverse complement strand
TCAAGTTCTGTCAGAATATCAGATGGCACAAACTGGATTGGGATCGATGGTAAACCAATCTTCATACAAGGGACAATCACAAACAATGTTCTGGCGACAATTCATAACACCACAACTGCAACAGCCGTTATGGGGAAGCTGACGGATGGAACAGATGTGGCAGACATCGACTCTGATGGGAAGGTAAACGTTGATGCTACCCCAGATAGCCCTGCTGCTGGGGATTATTTGCCAGCGAGGCTAAGTAACGGAACTGTCTTCATTGGGGCAGACGGAAGCCCTGTATTTATTCAAGGGACAATCACAAACAATGTTCTGGCGACAATTCATAACACCACAACTGCAACAGCCATTATGGGGAAGCTGACGGATGGAACAGATGTGGCGGCTATCAACGCTGATGGGAGTGTAGTGGCTGATGTTACCCCTGCTACTGCAGCAGCGGGGGATTATCTGCCAGCGAGGATAACAAATGGCTCGGACTTTATTGGGACAGACGGTGCACCAATATTTGTGCAGGGAACTATTACTAACTCTGTAAAGCTCGACCACGTTGCTAAGGCGACAGCACTATACAACAAAATCACAGATGGCACAGATGATTTAGCTATCAATAACGATGGCTCAATAAATGTTATTAGCGCTGCTGAATCGGGGGTAAGTTACTCTGGCTTTTGGGAAAAGACCGATATTGCTGCAAATTCGACAGTAACATTAGGGACAGTGACAATATCTGGAAACCCGTTCTACCCTACCTATATCAACTGTACTGCAGAAGGACGGGGAGTGTTTACCTTTCTTAATGGAGCAACAGTGATTGGGAAG
Source organism: Nitrospirota bacterium (assembly GCA_040755805.1). Classification (GTDB taxonomy): domain Bacteria; phylum Nitrospirota; class Thermodesulfovibrionia; order Thermodesulfovibrionales; family SM23-35; genus JBFMAM01. The sequence goes on along the minus strand of JBFMAM010000023.1, from coordinate 11,639 downwards.
TCAAGAGCAACAAATATTATGACATTTTTGACTTATCCGATTGGGCAAGGGACGAGCATCCCAGTTGGAAATATTTTTGAAATAAAGTTTACCGATGAAAGCGGGGCTGTGCAAACAGCTTCAGCCGCTTTCTTTGGAAAACAAAAGTAATTTTGTATAAGCTGGCGGTTCTCTGTAGTTATTTTCTTCTTCTCTTAAAACAGAGAGCCGCCAGTGGACTAATAAAGAATAGGGAAAAAAGATGACTAAAAAAAAGTTTATAGTTGGAATGATACTTTTTTTAATGATTTCTTCTGTGTCTGCTTTTGCAGAAAGTATAAATAAGACTAATGTCCCTGTAGTTTTAGTTTATGGAACTCAAGGGACTGGAGGGATACTACCTGTTTTAATAGACTCAAACGGAAGAGTCTATGTTACAGGGACAATGACAATTAGCGGGAATGTAGCTGTAATACAGTCAGCTGCTTCCAATCTTAAGGCACAAGTAGAAATAACATCTCCGATAAACAGTAATATGGGCAGGTTAATATGTGACGATTACTTGGGATATAGTGTGAAAGTTCAAAATAATACAGGGGCACAGACAAATACTGTTATAATTACTGGTGTTGCTGAGCAAAAGGTCCAAATAAAAGCTATTTATTTGTTTAACTATTCAAGCACAGATGCTGTTGTTACTCTTGACTGGACAGGGGGAACGCTTGTAAACAAAGCATATCTGTCGGGAAAGCAGTCTCTTGGATGGGATTGCCCATACCTGAGCCCGACAGGTGAAGGATTGAGGATTTCTTATACCGAAGCAGCTAACATTGTTCTTACAATAATTTATCTGCAAGGGGCATATTAGTATTGTTGTTAGCTAAGTTCTATTTTCCATAAACAGGAGGAAAAAATGAGAATATTAATCTTACTATTTGGATTAGCAGTCTTAAGTGGTTGTGAGCCAGCGGTAGCAGAGACAACTACAGGTATAGAATCAAACCAAATTTTGCCAGATTTGCCTAAGTTTGATCTTGAAGTAGGTACAGAAACTACAGGAACAGGTACAGGAGTATCTTCTATAATTGTAGATTTTAAATTCCAGGCTGAAAAAGCTGAGATTGTCGCAGGAGAAAAAATCTCTTTCTTGGCAGAGGCGATCTGGTCAGATGGTAAAACAGAGACTGTTACTCCTGACTTTAGTTGTGATACAGGCACAATAGAGGGTGGTATTTTTACCACTACAAAGGCAGGAGAGAATATAATTATAGCTAAATATCGGCAATTTGAGCGAGGGATAATTGTTAATGTTTTGCCTGCTGAACCTGTGCAGGTAAAAATATCAATGAAAGAGATACCCTTTGGAGTTAAGATAGACTTGAATGATTATATTAAAGTTGTAGGGGTAGACAGATATAACAATAAAATAGACGGTTTAGCATATATGTTTGCAGCTCAGACAAAAAACCCTTCAATATTAAGCCAGGTATTACCTGCATTAACCCTTTCTGATGGAAGAGAGTTCAAACCTGAATATCTCAGGAATGGACTTCTTGGGGAAGATGGACTATTGATTTTCTTTGATACGAGTGAATATATAGGGACAGTGTCGCTGTTAAATGGAGTGTCAGAGACTATTGTATTTACCCCCAAAAGAACGAAGATCTCTTCAGAATGGATAGATAAATTTATGAGTATAAAAATAATTGATTGTATAGAGATTGCTTGTTGGATATTCTTACAAGTAGAGCAAGAAAAAGAAAAAATGTACCAAAAAGAGTTAAGACAGAACTTTCTTTTGAAGCCATTTTTGAAAGAGAAAAAATAAAGGAGAAATTATAATGCCTCCGGAAGTAGTTTTGGGAATTGCAATAGCTACGTTGATTGTACAACTGATCATTAGCGTTAAGGATAATAAAAACGTAGACAATGTATTGCAATTGCAGCAAGCACAACAAATAGAGGAAACAAATGATTAGACAAATAAAGGTAGGAAGAGTTATGAATTACGGATTAATTTTATTATTTATTCTTGCTCATTTAGTTGAGGCAGGACTATGGAGCTCTTCTGTTATGCAGCAAGCGGCACAATCCTCTTCAATTAAGTCGGACTTTGGAGATTTTCGAGTAACAGGAACAGATGGAACGACTCTTTTAGAGTATTGGCACGAAAACACAAATGTTTCTGGTACATCTGCTACATGGATTAAATTTTCTAACATCCCGACGGGGACAAACTCGGTGGGATGGATGTATTATACAAATTCAGGGGCGGCAACAATACAAAACTTTTCGAACGTTTTTACAAAAGATTATCCTACAACAGACGCTTTAGATAATGGTTTGGTGTTAGAGTTGCATATGGATGAGACTTCGGGGTTTCCTCAAGACACCTCTGGTCAAGGGAATCATGTAACAGCAGGGGCGGCTACTCAGACTACTACAGATGGGGGGAGATGGGATGGACAGAACCAGACCTTTGCTACAGGGAGGCATTATGATTTTGCAACAGGTGGATATTTTCAAATTCCAAACGCAGATTCTTTAAACTTGGCGACATTCACAATAGCGATGTGGTTTAGAGTAGACTCTTTATATGATTATGAAACTTTGATAGAGAAGGGGAATGATGCTGCTGAGAATTTCAAAATTTTGTTGTTTGGGAATGGGTATATTAATTGTCCCATTCTCTGGACGGATGCATCACGGTCTTATGATGCAGATGCTCCTTCTGGAACAATTATTATAAATCAGTGGTATCTCATAGTCTACCATTATGCCCCTGGGAATTGGGGGATATGGCTAAATGGCACTCAAAAAACTTTGGCAACAACTACTACTAAAACTCCAGCCACCAATACCGTGAATTTACGGATGGGATATGCCATAGGGAATAACCGTCCGCTGGACGGACAAATAGATGAAGTAAGAATATACAATCGAATTTTAACACAAGCGGAGAAAATGGCTTTATATGAAAGACGAAAATCACAAGCAGTCACTTTCTCTTACGGAGCAGAAGAGGCAAGTACAGCTCTGTCTGGGTGGTCATATAGACGGCCAATAACAGCAGCAAACAATACCGGTGCGGCAGTAACAGATTATCAAGGGAAAATAATTTTGAATGTAAACCCTACTGCAGGGCAGACAGTTGTAAATCAATAATATAAAGGAGATATAAAAATGAAGAATCTGAAGTATTTAGTTTTATTAGTTTTAGCGGGAGTAATAATGTTTGGGCAGACAGCAATAGCTGGACAAGGGAATATTAAGGGCTCTATTTCTCACGCAGACATAGAGGATAATGTCTACACTACTCTTAAGATAGCAGGTGATTATCAGTTATCTGCTGTATCGACAAAAGTAGAGTACTCAGGCAGGCTGGCAAAAGAAAGTTATAATCGTAGTTTTAGGGGAGAGATTGTCTACTCTCCCTCCATTGGGACTTATGGTGGAATAGTAAAAAGGTTAGGGGAGATTAACACAGAAATTAGTCTTCCTTCTGCTTTAAAATGGCAGATTATAGACAATAATAAGCTATATTGGATAAAATGTGGAATGAATATCAAAAAGATGATTAAGGGGGCGAATGCTAATATAGGAGTCTTTGCCTGCATGGATACAAAAGATGGGAAAAATATTCAAGCGGGATTAATGCCAGCTTTTAAAGGACAAGTAGTTTTGAATGACTTGTCTGAAAATCTTACAAAAAAGCTTCAAAATATAGCTAAAATATCTTATAGCATAGATGGATATTATCTCTATAGATTTGAGGCAGAAAGTAAATATAATATAAGGCAATGGATAGAGATAAATAGGGACTTGTTTTACTTTAAAGCCTTAAGGGAAAATGATAGCAAATTGACAAAGACTAAGAGGACTATAGAGAATGGAATTAAAATAAATTTTTAGTGGGGGTGATTACAATGGCTAAGATTAGAGTTAGTCAGGTTTCTGAGACGGAAGATGGAGATATTCTGGTTGCCATTCCGCATAGTATAGCGGAGAAACTAAACCTTAAGAATGGCAGCTATATTTTATACTCCAGTTTTTTGGGAATGATAGTTATTAAGAAAATAAGTAGTGTTTTTTTAGAAGATCTACAGCCAGAGAAAGTAGAGTTGGCGGCTATATAAAAAGTTGAAAGGAGAAGTTACTATTATGGGAGAAAAAGATATAGGCAGGCTGGAAGGGCTTATGGAAGGAGTTTTACGACAGATAGAAGACCTGAAGGAGTCTAACACAAGCCAACACAAAACATTGTTTGATTATATTGATGGGATAAAGAATAGATTATCGGTACTTGAAGAAAGAGTAACAATAGTAATGCCCAGATTAAAAAGAACCTTTATGGCAGATATTACCGAATTATTTCAAAACAAGGTAGGGGTAGCAGTTGTATCGATAGGTGCAATAAGTATTCTGCTCTGGGTAGTAGCCATTGTTTTTGGGAAGGATGCAACAGTGAGTTTAATATCGGAGATGTTGATACGATAAAGAAGGGCAAAAAATGAGTATATTCGTGGAGACAACTAACGAACTTCTTAGGGAAGGGTTACCAAAAGATAGCACATTTTGTCTTCAGGTAGCATTAAAGCTTTTGGGCTTTATGCCAAACAACTATAAACATCAGTGCGACGGGATATTGGGAAGAGATACTATAATAGCAATACGAGCGGTAAGACATTATTGTAAATTAACTGATTCAACTAATGTGCCTTACTCTGAAATCAATAGGCTTTTAGGAAACATAGACTTTTTTAAGGTCCCAGTAGTAGACAACCCAGAAAGAAAGAACAAAGAGATAGTTACTTGGTTAGACGAACACAAGCAGAAAATTATATTTGAGAATCAAGTGCCTTATGAGATTTTGAAGGCAATATTGTGGCAGGAAACAGGGTTAAGGCACTACGATCCAGAGGGTTTCTTGTTTGTTGGTTGTGATTTTGGGATAAAAAATAAGTGGGAATATCGAAGCAGAGGGTGGGGAATAGGGCAATATACGATACAAAATCATCCACCTAATCTGAACCAGTTAAAATATATAACTGAGCCATTGCATAGCATTGAGAAGTCAATTTCTATTTTAAAAGAAAAGTTTCGGTTGTATGTTACAAAGAAACCTATGTGTATATACATACCAGATGATGAAAAATATTTATCAGATTGCCAAAGATGTGTAGCAACAGGGCAAAAAGCTGATATAAGTCTGCCTCAAGCAATTTATCACCCAAAAGCACAAATTGGATACAAGGGGATCTCGCTTTTTGATGGTTGTGGATGGCCTTTAGCTGTAGAGAGATATAATGGGGCTGGGAACAATGCTAAGGCTTATAGGTATGAAGTCTTAGCTAAATTGGAAAATAGAGAATTGAGGTGAGGTGTTATGCAGTATAAATACTTAGCACTGCAAGGAGGAGGAGTGAAAGGACTGGCATATACTGGAGCGCTTACGTATCTGGAAGAGATAGGAATGCTGCAGCAGATGTCAGGATTTGCTGGAACATCGGCAGGAGCAATGACAGCTATGCTCCTATCCGTAGGATACACAGCTAAAGAGATTAAGAATATTCTCTGGGATATGAACCTACAGGAATTCAAAGATGACAAAATAGGATTTGTTCGGGACTTATTTAGTATCCTTTACAAATACGGGTTGTGTCCAGGAGATAAGCTTTATCATTGGTTAAAGCAGAAACTTCAGGACAAAGTAGGAAGCAAAGAAGAAAAGATAACCTTTGAGATGCTTCCAAAGGACTTGCGGGTAGTGGTTACAAACCTTACCACAGGAAAGCCTGTAATACTGCAAAGGGGGCAAAGCAATATAGAGGATGTTGCTCTGGCTGTTCGAGTATCGGCAGGTTTTCCTGTATTTTATCAGCCCAAGATAATAAATAGGAACTACTATGTAGATGGTGGGGTATTACAGAACTTTCCTATCGAAGTCTTTCCGCCTGAAGAGACATTAGGCTGCATTTTAAGGGATTATGACTTTGAGCAAAAGCAAAAGCATGAGATTAAAAATTTTAAGACCTACTTAGCTGCTCTATTTGAAACAATGTATAATGCAGCCCAGAAAGCATATATAAAGCCCGAAGAGTACGAGAGGGCAATCAAGATTAACATTCCATCTTACATAAAAACTATGGATATGTCAATCTCTATTGAAGATAAAGAATTACTATATGAAATAGGCTATAACAGCACAAAAAACTATTTTATAAAAGGAGACGATCAAAAATGAAAGAAATATCTGAAATAAAGAGATGTCTAAGCTATTTTATAATGTTTACTAAGTCTTGTTACTTGGTAAGAGAACTTTTGTACCAATTAGAAAATAAAACGGAATATACAAGTATAGAGAGGGTTAAGGATGAAATATTTAGACTTAATGAAGAATTAAAAATGTTTAGCAGTGCATGTGGCTTAAAAAATGAATATGAAACAATATATATATATAAAATAAAACAGATACTTAGTGCTTTGTTTGCTACTAAGTTTATGGAAGCAATAGACATCTTAAGTTATATGGAAGAAAGCATAGAAAGCAAAATACTTGCTTATTCACCCCCCCGAATTCCAGTCATACAAGAGACAGTCAAAACAGAAATGTCTAAGTCTGAAATAGATTTGGACGACAAACTATTGGAGTTAGAAGATAAAGTTTTAGAAAAACTTCTGAATATATTAGAGATGGTTAGTGATAAGAAGCTGAATACAAATGAAGCTATAAAAAAAATAAAGGATATAGAAATAGAAGCTGACAAAGATATAAAGAGTATAGAAGCAGAATATAAGAAAAGTGTTTCTAAAGACTTTTTGGAAAAAGTAACAAAAGAAACTAAAAAGTATATAAATGATGAAGTGGATGGCATAATAGAAAGAATAGAAGATATTATAAATGAGGAGATGGAAAATTTGTGATAAGAGTTAAAGTTCCAATGCTTGATACAGATTTAAAAATAATAGAGCCTGAATATGGTAGAACTAAGAGAATACAAGGGAAATACAACAGCATTATTTTAAAGTGGGCTAAATACTACAATATTGATCCCATAGTTATTAAAAAAGTAATTCTTATAGAATCAAATTTTAGCTCTAAGAGAGTCAGCAAAGCTGGTGCTATGGGATTAATGCAGGTGATGCCATTTCACTTTAAGTCGTTTGGAGTTAGCAAAAAATTGGGATTTCATCCAGAAATTAATATTATAGTAGGAACAGCTATCTTACGAGATACTTATAATAAACTTACTAAGATAGTAAAAGATAGAAAGCGTTGTTTCTATCTTACTTTAGCCGCTTATAATAGCGGACCAACCTTTACAACGAGATTGATACAGAAACATGGTGAGGTAGATGCTTTAAAGCATCTACCCAAAGAAACAATAAGATATATTAGAAAATATAAGGGTTTATAGGTATGTTTTACCCAAAAGTAGTCGACCCTAATCACAAGACTTTTTACACACAAGAAGTAAAGTTTAGCGTTAGATATAAAGAGATAATACAAAAATGGGCAAGATACTATAATATTGACCCAGTAATAGTGCAGAAAATAATAAAAATAGAGTCTAACTATCAGCCCTTACTGGTTAGTAAAGCTGGTGCTATAGGGTTAATGCAAGTGATGCCTGAAGAGTTTAAAGATGCTAATGTAAAAAAAGAAGATAGATTTAAGCCATACTATAATATTTACGCAGGGGTTAGGGCTTTTCGGAGATACTATGAACAAATTAAAAAAGAAACTAATGTAAGAGACCCCAAAAAGCTTGTCTATTTGACATTGGCTGCTTATAATGGGGGACAGAATGGAATAGTAAAAGCAATTAAAAAATATGGAGAGGATAGGGCAATTAGTTATAGACCGATAGAAACAATAAATTATGTAGCCAGATATAAAAGGTTACCAGCAAAACATAAGATAAATTTATTGCCTATAGGAATAATAACCTTAAGTGGGATAACTTTTAAATGGATAAAAGAAAGTGAGGTTTAAAATGATAATAGACCCCAAAAAATTACCAGACTTGAGTTTTAATCCTAAAAAGTATGACAAACATGTCGTATTTCTACAAACGCAATTGGATTTATTAGGTTTTGAAGTAAACGATAAAGATGGATATTTTGGTAAGAATACACTGAAGGCTGTCAATGACTTCCAACTTTTCTATAGCTTGCCTAAAAGTAATACAGTAGATAAAGATTTCTGGAGTAAATTATTATATGCTGCCAGTTTACTAACAGAGGCAAGTGAAGAAGATATACCAGCTCCAAGACCTGCATGGATAGAAGAAGATTACAGTGCTATTGAGATACCTAAGTTTGCAGTTGCTGATATAGAAGAAGAGACAATGTTAGCATCTGAGAATAATGTTAAAAAAGTTATTGGTGGAGTTTTAATAATAGCTCTATTATTAGCTATCTGTTTACCTAAAAAATAGCAAAAAGGAGGCATAAACAATGTTTCAAACAAGTTTCAGGAATTTACCAACTATTGGGAATGCAGAGATAGGCAGGGGGTCAATGAGAAGGCGCAGGATTAGAAAACAGCGGGTTATTATACCAGAGTCAGCGAAAGCAAAGAAATTAAGAATGTCTTTAAGTAAGGCGCTATCAGACGAAGAAAAACGAAAAGAACTATTCACTGTTGTTGCTTTAGCATCTGCTGCACCTAAAGATAAAGTAGCAAGAAAAGCATACACTGTTATGGCTGCAAAAACACTTCAGACTGCGCTTCCTACGAAATATGCACCAGTAGCTAAACCAGTAGTAGCACCAGTAGTAGCACCAAGATTGCCCTATGCACCAGTAGGAGCACCAGTAGTAGAGGCTGTAGCAATATCAGAGCCAACAGCTAAGCCTTTCAATATGAAAACTTTGCTTATACCAGGAGGGATTGTTGCTGCACTGCTTATAGCCACACAAATAAAAAAGAAATAAGGAGGATAGAGCAATGTTTCAATCAGAGCCAGTAGAAATAGGAAAAACTCTAAAAGAGAGACTAAAGGAAATAAAACTAAAGAAAGTAATAAGGGCTGCTTATCAACCCGTCAAATGGGCAGGACGAGCATATAAAAAGAACAAAAAAGTGGTTTTTGCTGCTGCTGCAGCAGCAGCTGCTATAGCAATTCCAGGCGTTGGAGCAGCAGTTGTTGGGGGATTAAAAGCAGCATTAGCTGGTGGTGGTAAGATTTTACTTGGAGGCGGCAAAGTCATCAAAGGTGCAGCTATAGGCGTAAAGAGTGTTTTAGCAAAAGGGTTTTCTGCACCAGTAATGGCTGAGATGCAGAAAAGGGCATCTATCGAAGGTGTAAAGGAAAGGGAGAAACTTTATGCACAAGGTGTAGAAGATGAAAACTTGCTCGCTGAAGCCGAAATCAAAGGCTACAAAAAAGAATTAACTCGCCAGACAACAAATGTCTTAGCAGAATTAACCAACCTGGAAGAAATTAAAGGTATTGACACTGCAATGGCTGTTGCCAATGCATTAACTAAGCCGACAGTTAAACTTGCTACTGCTAAGCCTATTGAGCCTTTGGTAACAGTAGCACCAGTAGTAGAGGCTCTAACAACACCAAAGCCGACAGAAGCACCAGAAGCACCAGCAATCAATACGAAAACCCTTCTTATTTCAGGAGGGGTAATTGCTGCACTGCTTATAGCCATACAAATGGGCAAAAAATAAGGAGGCATAAACAATGAATATAAAAGAAAAGTGCTACGATAATTTGAATGAGATTCTGGAAAAAGTAATCGAAATGGAGGAAAAATTAGATAGCATATTAGCGGATGAAACTATAGATATCGAAAAGAGAAGATATAAAGCTGAATATTACGCTAATAAGCTATATCTACTCGATTTACTACTATTGTGCTGCGAAGCACTACATATCTCGAAAGTTTGTATGTCTGAAATAGAGTAAGGAGAAAATAGTGGCTATACCAAGAGAAATACAAAAAAACGCTGTAAAAATTAGAGATTTAATTAAAAAGTATGGTGTTAATAAAGAAATTAGAAGGCTTACAACTAAAATTTTGTCTAAGAAAGACAGCAGGGGAAATTGGAATGTTGCAGAAAAAGACAGGATAGGAGAAGCTAACGCTGTCTTAAAATGGGTTAGAAGAAAAGTAAGATATACAAATGACCCAGTAGGTAAAGATATTTACGAATCTCCGTTTGAGACATTAGAAATGGGGATAGGGGACTGCGATGCTTTTACTATCCTTATTGGGGCGATGTTGAATAGCATAGGACATAAAGTTAAGCCTAAATTAGTAAGGCAAAAAAATTTATACCATATTTACTTAATCGATGAAATTAAGGATAACTCGAAAGGTATAAATGGAACATTAGCTATTGATGGCAGTTTTTCTATTCCTATAGGAACAGAAATAGAATATGATGAGTCCATAGTAATAGACTAAAAAAAGGAGAAAACTATGCCGTGCATTAAGTGTATTAGTAAAGAAGTCAAAGAAACTCTACTACATATAAACGATCCTTTTTTATCTATGACCATCGAAACTATACCTTTATGTGAAGGTGAAAGGAGTATTGAAATTGAAGAAAGAAAAAGGAAAAGAAAATCGTCAAAATACAATCAGTTTGTTGGTGAATGTATAAAGTCTGGACAGGGTAGTAATATAAAAGATTGTGCTGCATTATGGGCAAAAAGTAAAAATTAAGGAGGTTAAAAAAATGTCAGAAAAGAAAGCAACAAAGTCAATCAACATCGAAATTGTAGAGGCCATTCCTTCCAATCCTGAAGTTAAAGTTGAACCTGAAGTTGAACCTGAAGTTGAGAATGTAGTAACTACAATTGACCCTGTAAGTGGATTATCAGTTGCTGAAAAGATAGCCTACTATAGAGCAGAAATGGATAGTAATGCTGAAAAACAAATAGCAGAAATTAGAGAGAGAATCTAAAAAAAGGAGGCAATCAAGTTGTTTTTATACTTGATTTAGGTCCTTATGATACTGCAAGCAGGCGATAAAGGCGAAGATGTAGTACTATTACAAAAGCATCTTAATATGCTTGGTGCTAAACCACAACTTAGTATCGATGGTAATTATGGAAAACAAACTGTATTAGCTGTGAAAAATTTCCAGAAAAAAGAGTCATTACCACAAACAGGTAGTGTGGATGTAGCAACTAATGATAAAATAACGCAACGCATTAAGGATTTAGAGAGTTGGCTAATTGAACCATCTACAGTAACTACTAATGTCAGTAGACCAATAATACCGATAACTAAAGTCTATAAAGTAGTAATTGTGGACAATCAGCAGTATATTGTCCCTAAAAAAATGAAGCTACGTGATAATAATCCCGTAGTTAAATATTTAAATAACTGCTTAGCCTACTTGGGTTATTCAGTAGAGTTAGGAACAATTTTTACTAAGTCAACTAAAGAAGCTATTAAACAATTCAAGAGAGACATGTATGGAGAACTGTTTCCTTCGGGAGATGTAGATAGAGAAGAGTTCAGTGTTATTATCTCTGAGTGGATAGCACGAAGTAGGTCAAAATCAGGAATCACATTTGCAGAACAGAAAAGAAGAGAGAGGAAAAGAAAAGAAAGACCAATAGAACCACCAAGAACAGAAAAGATACCACCTGATATTGTACCTGTGCCAATAGAAGAAGATACAGGAGACA
>JBFMAM010000022.1:0-12818 GCA_040755805.1 Nitrospirota bacterium | reverse complement strand
GGATTGAAGGACACCTAAAAATCGAAGTAGAAATCGAAGACGGCAAGGTTAAGGATGCCTGGAGTAGTGGTACGATGGCTCGTGGATTTGAGGCCATGCTTATAGGAAAGGACCCACGGGATGCCTCCTATGTGACCAGTCGTGTCTGCGGTGTCTGCTTTAGTGTGCATCAAATAACCTCTGCCCGTGCCCTGGATGCTGCTTTCGGGGCCAAAGTGCCATGGGGAGGGACTTTACTCAGAAACCTCGCCATGGGTGCTGAATATATCTATGACCATCCACTTCATTTTTACCAACTGACTGCACTCGACTATATTGATATCATGGCCATTGCCAAATATAAGGGTAAGGATAAAGACTTGTTAGCCGTCAAGGATAAGATTGTAGGTTTAGTAAACAGCAAAGATACCTTTCCTCTTACTCCAAGGTATGAACTAGATGAATTTTGCGTTAAGGATCCAGAGATTGTAATCTCTGCCGTTAAGCATTATATTGATGCCCTATCAATGCATGCTAAGGCCAGAAATATGGGAGCTATCTTCGGAGGTCGAACCCCTCATTACCAGAGTATCGTGGTTGGGGGATTCACACAGTATCCTGATATCAATATGGTAGCCCGTTTTCGCACCATGCTCGATGAGCAGGCCAGGTTTATTAATGAGGTCTATATCCCGGACGTGTTGCTCTTCGGAACAGGTCCACTGTTCCCACTTGCTAAAATGGGTGTAGGCGGTGGTCATTACAATTATCTTTCTTATGGTGCCTTTGAGAAGGATCCGGCTGGTAAAGACCTCGTATTTCCAGCAGGTGTTATCATGGGTTTGAATCCGGCAGATATCAAAGTTGATCTCTTTGATCCCAACAAGGTCACTGAATCTGTGGCATTTGCCTGGTACAAGGAAGATAAACCCCAGCATCCGTATAATGGTAAACAAGAATTTGACCTTGATAAAAAGAAGGCATATTCCTTTGTCAAGGCTCCTCGCTACGATGGCAAACCCGTGGAAGTTGGGCCGTTAGCAAGGATGCTTGTAGCCAAGAATCCTACCCTTCTGGACCTGGTCGGAAAAGGTGCCAAGCCTGGTGCAGTAGCCCGTCACGCAGCCCGCGCTATTGAAACCAAGCTAATGGTGGATGCCTGTTACAATTGGTTGGATCAACTACTCACTGAAATGACCAAACCAGGCTTTAAAATTCATGACACTGAACATTGGGATCCCCCGGAAAGTGGCAAAGGTGCAGGATTTTTTGAAGCACCTCGAGGCGCCTTAGGTCATTGGATCAAGATCAAAAATAAAAAGATTGAGAATTATCAGGCTGTTGTTCCTTCGACATGGAATGCCTCACCTCGATGTGAAAAAGGAGCTCGTGGACAATACGAGGAAGCCCTTATCGGTGCCCCGGTACCCGATCCGGAAAACCCGATTAATGTCGTGCGGATTATCCGTTCTTTCGATCCCTGCCTGGCTTGCGCTATCCACATTATAGACCCAAAGACCAATGAGATCCGGAAATTCATTGTGGAATGAGACGTTTAAAGAACCAAAATAATCCCCCTGAATCTCCCCACACCCCCCTTTGTAAAAGGGATAATCCCCCCACACCCCCCTTTAGTAAAGGGGGGCAAGGGGGGATTACTAAAGGGGGATTTGAGGGGAATTTAAAAGGGGGGAAGGGGGTATTTTCAGGTGAAATAGGGGGAGAGACCATCTCCCCCTCAAAAATTATTATTCTGGGTGTAGGCAATCTTTTATTGTCTGATGAAGGGGTAGGTGTTCATGTAGCAAACGAGCTTATGAAAATGGATTTACCACCTGAAGTTGTAGTTGTTGAAGGAGGGACAGAGGGCTTCCGTCTCTTAAATGTTATAGCAGAGGCAGATCGGTTAATAGTGGTTGATGCAGTGAGGGGTGGGGGTGTTCCTGGTTCTATCTATCGCTTTGACATTGAAGATGTTCGAAACTGTCCTGCAGGGTTTAAGACATCGGTTCATCAAATCGGAATATTAGAGGTGATCAATCTGTCCGGACTGGTTGGAAAAACCCCGCAAACAACAATTATTGGTGTTGAACCTAAATCCCTGAAAATGGGGATGGATCTCTCCCCTGAAATTAAGGCAAAGATTCCGAGGATTATTGAGTTAATACAGGATGAACTTAAGCAATTCCAAAATGAAACGATCATGCCGACAAGCCGGCACAAAGGAAATGAAGATCGGGTCAGGAGACCCGATACTACCCCACACACGGGTAGAGACAGGTCTCCTGACCTGCCGCAAGAGAGATTTTCAGGTGGGTGATTAAATATGTGTCTTGCAGTTCCTTCTAAGATAATAAATATTAAGAATAACACAGCGATCGTTGATGTATACGGGGCGCGGAGGGAAATAAGCCTTTTACTCATGGAGGGTAAATTAAAGGTCGGTGATTATGTCCTTGTCCATGCTGGCTTTGCAATCCAGAAGGTGGATAAACGTGTAGCAAAGAAGACCATCCAGCTACTGGAAAAGTTTACAGAGATACCAGAATGATATGTAAAAATCTGAATAAGATTTTGTTCTCCATATTATTTTGGTTTTTACTATTACCTGTATCTTATTCCTATGGCTTTAGCGAAAAAGTTCAGGACTGTTCGAAATGTCATACTCTGAGTAGAGATGAGGCTTCAATATTATTAAAAGACTTGGCTCCCAACCTGAAGGTACTGGACGTCAAAACAAGCCCTCTTAAGGGTATATGGGAAGTAGATATCGAGATAGGTAACAGGAAAGGTCTGGCATATGTTGATTTTTCAAAGAAACTCCTCTTATCAGGTGCGATCATCGCTATCAAGGAAAAGAGGAATCTCACTCAAGAAAGGCTTTCTGAAATCAATAAAGTGGACATATCGCAGATTCCTCTTGCTGATACCATTGTGATGGGCGATAAGAATGCATTAAAGAAGGTGATTGTTTTTACTGACCCTGATTGACCATTCTGTGAAAAACTTCATCAGGAGATGAAGAAGGTCATAGAGGAGAGAAAAGATATCGCCTTTTATATAAAGATGTTTCCACTGAAGATCCATCCGGGTGCGTATGAAAAGGCGAAGGCCATTGTTTGTGAAAAAAACCTTACACTTCTCGAGGATGCCTTTGAGAAAAAACAGTTGCCCAAACCAAAATGTGAGACATCTGCTGTTGATGAAAATATAAAACTCGCCGAAAAACTCGGTATTTCAGGCACACCTGCTTTAATCCTGCCTGATGGCAGGATCATCCCTGGATATAAAGATGCCAAGACACTCATAGAGCTTTTGGAAAAATGAATGCTCCCTCATTGATTCCTCTCCCTACTACCCCCACCCTCGCCCTCCCACGTCAAGGGGGAGGGACTAATAGGACAATTTTTTCTAAAGTATGAGGATTGTGGTAAAGTTTATCAAGTTGAAAACCACAGAGAGCATAGAGATAATTTTGAAAAATTAAAAAATATCTCAAAAGTCTCACCACAGAGGTCACAGAGACGACGGTAGAACTCTGAGAAAATAAGAATTATTATTTAAACTCAAGAAATTACTCTGTGTTCTCTGTGGTTTAAATAGTTTTAAGAGTGCACAGAGAAAATTGTAAAACTTGCTGTTTTCTTTTATTATCAATATATTTCTCAGTGTCCTCTGTGGTTAATTGTGTTTTTTGGTTTAAAGGAGATTAAAGCTCATTGGAAGAAATCAAGAAAAGACTGATACTCGCTGTAATATTGATAGGCCTTGTTATTGCCTTTGGCACTACAGGCTACATGGTCATAGAAGGATGGAACTTCCTGGATTCTCTATATATGACCGTAATAACCCTTAGCACTGTAGGTTATAGAGAGATAGGGGACCTATCCCCTGGTGGAAGATTATTTACAATTATCCTTATAATAAGTGGTGTGGGCACCATGCTTTATGTGCTCAGTACGGGTGCTAAATTTATCTTGGAAGGTGAGATTCAAGAGGTATTCGGGAGGAGGAGATTGGAAAAGAAGATTAAGGAATTAAAGAACCATTATATTATCTGCGGCTATGGTAGGATGGGGAGAATAATAGGAAAGGAATTGAGAAATAATGGCGTGCAGTTTGTCGTTATTGAGAAGAACCCCGTCTTGCACGAAAAGGAAGAAGCCCTTATCCTTGAAGGAGACGCTACACATGACGATATCCTGAAGGAAGCAGGAATAGAAAAGGCAAAAGGTTTGATAACGGTACTGCCCACCGATGCAGAGAACCTTTATGTAGTCTTAAGCGCAAAGGGATTAAATCCCGACCTTTTAATAGTTGCAAGGGCAGGTGAAGAGGGCTCAGAACAAAAACTGCTCAGGGCAGGTGCTGATAGGGTTATTTCGCCATATCACACTGGCGGACTCAGAATAGCCCATACCGTGTTAAAGCCGGCTGTTGTAGATTTCATAGAGTTTGCTACAAAGAGTGGTAATATCGATCTACAGATGGAGGAAATACTTATTCCGGAAGATTCTGGATTAGCAGGGCTCACATTGGATCAGTGCGGTATCGGAAAGGAGTTGGGAATTATAATTGTAGCCATCAAAACATCTACAGGTGATATGAAGTTCAATCCCACATTTCGGACTGTTATAGGGCCCAGTGATACATTGATAGCACTCGGTGAAATAGCAAAATTGAAGATACTGGAAGATATGGCAATGGCTAAAAAATGAAAAACGTGGTTAATTGTATTATTCAGGTTAGCTTGTAAGGATTTTGAGTATCTCTCTGTATCTTGCCGATGTTTTTTCTATAATCTCATCTGGCAGCACTGGTGCAGGGTATTTCTGATTCCAGTCAATGGAAAGCAGGTAGTCTCTTACAACCTGCTTGTCATAGCTTTCCTGACCCCTGCCAGGGGCATAATCCTTTATTGACCAGAAACGTGATGAGTCTGGCGTGAGAAGCTCATCTATTAGTATGAGCTCACCATTATATAAACCGAATTCAAACTTTGTATCGGCTATTATAATACCCTTTTTTTCAGCTATCTCCCTTGCTCTAAAATATACCATGAGGCTTAGAGCTTTTAACTTCTCCGCCATCCCCTGGCCGACTATTTCTACAACCTCATCAAAAGAGATATTGATATCATGCCCCTGTTCTACCTTTGTGCTCGGAGTAAATATCGGTTCTTCGAGTCGGGATGATTCAACAAGACCATCGGGTAACTTAATTCCACAAGTAATGCCCTTTTCTTTATATTCCTTCCAGCTACTCCCTGAGAGATAGCCTCTCACCACACATTCGACTGGTATTGGTCTTGCCTTCTTCACAAGCATACATCTTCCTTCGAGAATATCAGCATACTTATGCAGTTTTTCAGGGAAATCCTTTAGCTTTGTAGCTACAATATGGTTTGGGATAATATCCTCCATCTGCTTAAACCAGTAAATGGATATCTGAGTTAGCATCCTGCCTTTTTCCGGTATTCCATTTGGAAGAACAACATCAAAGGCTGAAATCCTGTCAGTGGCCACAAGTAGCAGGTGCTCACCGAGGTCATAGATATCTCTTACCTTGCCGCGCTTAACAAGCGAGACTTCAGGAAACTCTGTTTTTAAAATTACCTTATTCATTTTTTCATAATAGTCTCTTACAAAACCTTTTCAACCACAGAGAACACAGAGAATTTAAGAATGAGTGCACAGAGTGGTTTACCCCGCACCCAGAAAGCCCCGCCTTTTATTGTAGCACTTTAGAAAAGTGCTCCATTTAGGCGGGGTAAAAAATATATAGCAAGGGTGAGGTTTAAAGCCTCACCCGCGCAGTCCGCGCACTCCGCGAAAGTGGGGTGCGGGGTTTACTGATTTTAAAAAATTAAAAATCTCTGTGTTCTCCCTATAGACTCTGTGACCTCTGTGGTGAGACCTTTACAATTGGCTTAAAAATTTCTTACGATTTCTTACTCGTTTTAGCAAAAAAGGATGTGAGTTTCTTCACTACATTATCGCTCTGACAGTTAGGACAGTTGATCTTCGACTTTGTTTCAAATTCCTTGATCGAAAGAAAAACCGTGAACTCTTTTGTGCAGTCTTTGCAGATATATTCATATGCTGGCATAATGACCTCCCCCTCAAGTTTCTTTAGTTCATAGAGTTTTGTATTATGTTAACTTAGTATTCCCTTCAAATCCTTTTCATAGACCGGTCCGTAGACTGTAAGCGAGAGACATTCTTTTTCTATTAGCCTTTCAGAAAGTTCTTTTATGTGGTCGAGTGTGATTGAATCAATCTCCTTCATAATCTCCTTAGGAGAGTAATATCTGCCATAATATATCTCCTGACGTGCAATATTGTTCATTCGGCTGCTCGTTGATTCAAGCCCCAGGATGATATTACCCTTAAGATGGTTTTTTGCACGCTGTAACTCCACCCCGGTAAGTGTATCATTCAAACCATACATCTCTTTAAGAATCAATTCCACAACCTCTCGCACCCTTTTCCTGCTGACACCTGCATAAACACCCCATACACCTGTATCAAAATACGACGCAACAAATGAATATATAGAATATGCGAGCCCTCTCTTTTCCCTTATCTCCTGAAAGAGACGCGAGCTGACACCTGCCCCCAAAATGGTATTCAATATAAAAAGGCTATAACGTTCTTCACTCGCCTGGGGAATACCTCTTACTCCAAGGCATAAGTGTGCCTCAGAAAGCTCTTTACTAAATACCTCGACCGAACTTTTAAAATTGGGTGGTAAACCCTTTTCAGGCTCAGAGCCCCTCCTTAAGCTCCCGAGATTTTTATTAAGCATATATAGGAGACGTTCGGGTTCAAAATTCCCTGCACAGGATATGACTACATCCTTTGTGCCGTAATACCTTCTTATATGTGAGATGAGGTCTTGCTTTATGAATGATCTTACCGTCTCCCTGTGCCCGAGGACAGGCTGTCCAAGTCCTGTATGGCCCCATATGGTCTGATTGAACAGGTCGTGAATATAGTCATCAGGTGTGTCTTCGACCATCTTTATCTCCTCTTTTATTATTCTTTTCTCTTTCTCTATATCTTCTTCTGGAAATGTTGAGTGGAGGAAAACATCTGATAGTAATTCAACGCCTTCTTCGAGATATTCATCGAGGACCTTTACGTAGAATGTTGTGCTCTCTTTTGATGTAAATGCATTGAGGTCTCCGCCGAGAGAATCGATCTCGACCGCAATATCCTTTGCAGTTCGTTTCTCTGTCCCTTTGAAAAACATATGTTCAAGAAAATGGGATATCCCGTTTTTATCAGGTGCCTCATTCCTTGAACCCACCTTGACCCATATGCCGAGGGCAACAGATCGCATATTCTTCATTGGTTCCATAACCACAGGTATCCCGTTCGGTAGATATTCTTTTATACACATACATCCTGTCAGTTAAAGCCTGCGCTTTACTTTCCCCTTCTCTCTCAATGCCTCTTTCCTGGATAGACGGATCCTTCCAAACTTATCTATCTCTATAACCTTCACAAGAACTTCGTCTCCTTCATTTATCACGTCTGTTACCTTTGCTATTCTTTTGTCAGATACCTGTGATATATGCAGCAAACCCTCGGTACCGGGAAGGATTTCGACAAATGCTCCAAAATCAACAATCCTTTTTACCTTGCCGAGATATACCTTACCGAGTTCAGCCTCAGCGGTAATACTGTTTATTATCTCCATCGCTTTTCTTGCCGATTCTCCATCAGGGGAGGCTATATTAATAAGGCCGCTATCGTCTATATCTATCTTTACACCTGTCTGTTCTACTATACCGCGGATGACCTTACCACCCGTGCCTATTACATCGCGAATCTTATCCTGCTTGATCTGCATCGTGTAAATCCTTGGAGCATGCTGTGCAAGGCTGTCTCGCGGTTCTGCAAGTGTCTTGCTCATCTTAGCAAGTATATAGAGTCTGCCCTGTCGGGCCTGCTCGAGCGCCTTTTCCATTATCTCACGTGATATGCCACTTATCTTTGTATCCAGCTGGAATGCTGTAATTCCTTTCTCTGTCCCGGTTACCTTGAAATCCATATCACCGAGGTGATCCTCAAGACCGAGGATATCGGTAAGAATAACAACTCTGTCACCTTCTTTTATAAGCCCCATTGCTATACCAGCTACATGGGCCTTAACCGGGACACCAGCATCCATCAATGCAAGTGAACCACCGCATACTGTTGCCATGGATGATGATCCGTTTGATTCTAATATGTCTGAGACTATCCTTATTGTATAAGGAAATTCTGCCTTTGTCGGTATAACAGCCCTAAGCGCCCTCTCAGCAAGCATACCATGACCTATCTCACGCCTGCCCGGTGATCTCAATGGCTTCACCTCACCGACACTGAAAGGTGGAAAGTTATAATGTAGCATGAATGTCTTTGAAGACTCACCATCGAGTGAATCTATCTTCTGTTCATCCTCTGCGGTACCGAGAGTCACAACAGCAAGGCACTGGGTCTCTCCCCTAACAAAGAGCGCAGAGCCATGTGTTCTTGGAAGGATGCCAACCTCACAACTGATCTTTCTTATCTCGTCAGGCCGCCTTCCATCTGCCCTGATATTTTCATTGAGGATCACGTCCCTTACAAGGTTTCTCTCAATATCGTTAAACACTGCTGCTATTTCTGTAGAGATGTCATTCTCACCTGTGTTCAGTTTTTCGATTGTCTCTTTAAGTATCTCGTCAAGTGCCTTCTGTCTCCTCAATTTGTCAGGGATGATAATAGCACCCTTTATCTTCTCCATAGAGATATCTGCAACAGCTTTCTTCAGTTCTTCATCAACAACAAGCTCTGTTACATCTCTTTTCTCTTTACCGGCTATAGTCTGAAATTCGTTCTGAACAGCACATATTCGTTTGATCTCCTGATGCGCTATATCTAAAGCCTCAAGAAGGTCAGCCTCTGATATCTCCTGGCTTTCACCCTCGACCATCACAACAGCATCTTCAGTACCCGCCACAACAAGGTCGAGGTCACACTCCTCAACCTCTCTCAGGTCAGGATTTATCACAAATGAGCCTGAAATCCTCCCGATCCTTATAGCACCAATAGGACCATTAAATGGAATGTCGGAGGTTGTGAGGGCTGCAGAGGTGCTTATTATTCCGAGTATATCGGCAATATTCTCATCACCATACGAAAGGACACTAATAATACCCTGAGTCTCGTATGAGAAACCCTTTGGTAAGAGCGACCTTATAGGCCTATCGATAAGACGCGAAGTAAGGATCTCTTTCTCTGTAGGTCGTCCTTCACGTTTAAAGAAACCACCAGGTATCTTGCCTGCCGCGTACGCCTTCTCCTGATAATCTATTGTAAGTGGAGAAAAATCTAAACCCTTTTTCTCCGCCTTTTCCGCAACAATCGTGGCAAGGACTACAGTGTCACCATATTGAGCGATTACCGCTCCATCTGCCTGTTTTGCAATCCTGCCTGTTTCGAGTGTAAATACCTTCCCCTGTACATCAATCTCTACTTTCTTCATTATTTTCTGAGTCCCAGTCTTTCAATCAGCTTTTCATATCTCTGCCTGTTTGTAGCCTTGAGATGGTCCAGTAATCTCCTCCTCATACTAACAAGCTTTAAAAGACCCCTCCTCGAGTGATGGTCATTCTTATGTATCTTAAAATGTTCAGTAAGGTAGTTTATTCTTTCGCTCAACAAAGCTATCTGAACCTCGGGTGAACCCGTATCAGTATCATGAAGCCTGTAATTGTTTATTATTGCCTGTTTCTGCACCTTATCAATTGCCATCCAACCACCATCCTTTCTATTTTTTACCTAAATTGAACGATTTTAAAACCACAGAGAACACAGAGAGAGAAATGAGTGCACAGAGAAATTTCTTTTTCTCTTATATTTATCAGTGCCTTTCTCTGTGTCCTCTGTGGTTAATCGCCTTTTTTAGGTTTTTATTTATTTTAGCACATCTCATCACACCGTTAACTTACTTAAATCCCTTTTCATTTTTCTCTTTAATGCTGCCTGTGCTCCTGCAAGTCTTGCAATAGGAATCCTGTATGGTGAGCAGCTAACATAATCGAGACCAATCCTGTGGCAGAAGTCTACTGACCTCGGTTCCCCTCCGTGCTCCCCACATATACCCATTTTGAGGTTCTTCCTGGTTTTTCTCCCCCTCTCCACCCCTATCTTCATAAGGGCACCAACGCCCTCCTTGTCAAGGGTTATAAAAGGGTCATCTTGGAGGACTCTCTTTTCAACATAGTATGGCAAAAATCTCCCTGCATCGTCTCTTGAAAGCCCATATGTGGTCTGCGTAAGGTCATTTGTACCGAAGGAGAAAAAGTCTGCCTGGGTTGCTATCTCATCTGCTGTTATGGCAGCGCGGGCAACTTCTATCATTGTTCCAACCGTGTATGGAATCCTGATATTGTATTTTTTCTGAACCTCATCAGCCACCCTTATGACCATCTCCCTCAACATTCTCAGTTCATTTACATGGCCAACAAGTGGAATCATTATTTCGGGAATAACCTTTACCTTCTGCCTTGCAAGCTCACATGCAGCCTCCATTATTGCCTGAACCTGCATCTCGTATATCTCTGGATATGTTATGCCAAGCCTGCATCCCCTGTGGCCGAGCATGGGGTTAAACTCATGCAATGCCCTGTTTCTCGCCTTCAGTTTTTCGAAGGGAACTCCCATATCTTCTGAAAGGAGTTTAAGCTCGTCATCGGTCTGTGGGAGAAATTCATGTAGAGGGGCATCAAGGAGCCTTATAGTCACAGGCAATCCCTTCATCTCAGTAAATATACCGATAAAATCTCCCTTTTGCATCGGGTATATCTTCTCCAGTGCCTTTCTTCTTCCTGCTGTGTCATCAGACAGTATCATCTCACGGACAGCCTTTATCCTGTCAGGCTCAAAGAACATGTGTTCTGTGCGGCAA
This sequence comes from Nitrospirota bacterium, assembly GCA_040755805.1. GTDB lineage: Bacteria > Nitrospirota > Thermodesulfovibrionia > Thermodesulfovibrionales > SM23-35 > JBFMAM01. The sequence continues at coordinate 1,898 of JBFMAM010000022.1, read as the reverse complement.
AGACCTATGCCTTCTGCACCGAACTCCCTCGCAGTACGGGCATCCTTCGGAGTATCAGCATTAGCCCTCACCCCGATCTTCCTGAATCCATCCGCCCATTTCATTATGGTGGCAAAATCACCCGTGAGTTCAGGTTTTATAAGCGGTACCTGGCCAAGAATTACCTCACCTGTGGCACCATTAAGTGTGATATGGTCACCTTCCTTGATAATATGCGTGTCTACTACAAAATACTTGCCCTCTTCATTTATATTTATGACACCACAGCCAGCAACACAGCACTTACCCATCCCCCTTGCCACAACTGCTGCATGGGATGTCATACCACCCCTAACTGTAAGTATCCCCTGCGCGGCATGCATCCCGCCAATATCTTCAGGAGATGTCTCAGGTCTGACCAGAATCACCTTTTCACCCTTTGCAGCCCATTGCTCTGCATCTTCTGCTGAGAATACAACCTTTCCAACAGCAGCACCGGGTGAGGCAGGAAGTCCTTTAGCAATAACAGTAGCCTCCGCCCTGAGGTCTATGGTTGGATGAAGAAGCTGGTCAAGCTGGTCAGGGTCGATCCTCATGATAGCAGTCTTTTTGTCAATGAGCTTCTCCTTGGCCATATCGATGGCTATCTTAAGGGCTGCTGCTGCTGTCCTTTTACCTACCCTGGTCTGAAGCATGTAAAGCTTACCTTCTTGAACAGTGAACTCAATATCCAGCATATCCTTATAATGCTTCTCGAGCTTCTTATAAATCCTATCAAGCTCTCTATAAGCATCTGGCAATCTCTTTCCAAGCTCATCTATATGAAGAGGTGTCCTGATTCCTGCTACAACATCCTCACCCTGTGCATTTATGAGACACTCTGCAAAGAATCTCTTCTCACCTGTGGATGGGTCCCTGGTAAAACCAACACCGGTTCCTGAATTATCCCCCATATTTCCAAATACCATTGCCTGGACATTACAGGCAGTTCCAAGGTCATCAGGTATACCATGTAGTTTTCTATATTTGACAGCCCTCTCACCAAACCACGAGCCGAATACTGCATTAATGGCAAGCCTGATCTGCTCAACAGGGTCTTCTGGAAAATCCGTTCCTGTTTCTGATTTGTATATGGCCTTAAACTCTTTTACAAGCTCCTTGAGGTCATCTGCTGCAAGATCTGTATCCAGTTGAACACCTTTTTTCTCCTTCATCCTCTCCATAGCCTTCTCGAAAGCCTGTCTCTCTATCCCCATAACAATGCTTCCAAACATGGTTATAAATCTTCTATATGCATCATAGACAAAATGTTTATTATCTGTCTTTTTAATGAGGGCCTGCAATGTATTTTCATTAAGTCCGAGGTTCAGAACAGTATCCATCATTCCAGGCATGGAGAACTTGGCACCCGAACGAACGGAAACAAGCAGAGGGTTGTTTGCATCACCGAACTTCATGCCCATTGCCTTTTCCACCTTTTTAAGGTTTGCCATAACCTGATCCCACATGTCGGGAGGATACTTCTTTTTATTCTTGAAGTATTCATTACATGCCTCTGTGGTAATAGTAAAACCAGCCGGGACAGGAATCTTTAGGTTGGTCATCTCAGCAATACCCGCACCCTTTCCACCGAGAAGATCCTTCATGCCTCCCCTTCCTTCAGCCTTTCCATTACCAAAAAAGTAAACGTATTTTTCTACTGCCTTCTTTGCCATTAAGGTGCCCTCACGATAAAGATTTTTTAGATTAAAAATAATACCTCAAAGATAAGAAGAAATTCAAACTATATCCACTTTATAAGAGGTTCCTTCTTTGGAGGTGGTTCAGGGAACTTTTGTGTATAACCAATAATTATCGGGCCATATATCTTTTCATCATCAGATAATTCCAGTTCTTTCTTTATTTCTTCATTATCTGTT
>JBFMAM010000021.1:0-12866 GCA_040755805.1 Nitrospirota bacterium | reverse complement strand
GCCCTGTTAGATAGTAATTATTATCTAACAGGGCGAGCCTCGTAACCGTTTAACGTCGTACCATACCCTTCAACTTAATCAAACTAAGAAAACATGTTTGGTTATTCTAATTTGGTCATTGGTTATTATTTGGTTATTGTAATTTGGTTATTGGTTATTTTAGCTTAATCCGTATATACAACATTTCGTCATGAGCCTATTTTATAAGTGTGATTAGCCTGAATATCGGAAGATACATAGAGACAACTATAAAACCAATGGTAGTTCCAAGAAATACCATAAGCATCGGCTCCATCATTGCGGTAAGGTTTGACACAGTTGCATCCACTTCATCATCATAGAAATCAGCAATCTTGCCGAGCATTGCATCAAGCGCACCTGTTGATTCACCGACTGCTATCATATGTGCGACCATCGGCGGGAATACCTTTGCCTTTGTAATAGGCTCTGCAACTGTCTTTCCTCCCACCACTCCCTTTCTAACATCCATAATCGCATATTCAATAATCTTATTGCCTGATGTCTTTGCTGTTATATCAAGACCATCCAGTATCGGCACACCACTACTAACAAGGGTTCCGAGTGTCCTTGTGAATTTTGCTACAGCGACCTTATTTAGGAGCACACCAAAGATGGGAAGCTTGAGTAATATTGCATCTATTATCTTTTTGCCCTTCTCTGTCCTTCGAAACTGAATAATAAAGATAACAATAGCGACTATTAATCCAAGAATCAGTAGTCCTCCAATGCCTGCAAGAAAATTACTGATATTAATAACTATCCTTGTTGGAAGCGGAAGTGTTCCCCCGAGCGAGGCAAACATCCTTGAAAATGTTGGAACAACAAAGACCATTATGACAGCAATTACCAGGATAGCAATGGTTGTGACTACAGTCGGATAAACCATTGCCCCCTTAACCTTTTTCTTCAGTTTCATTGCCTTTTCAATGTAGACTGCCAACCTGTTAAGTATCGTATCGAGGATACCACCAGCCTCACCAGCTGCAACCATATTTACATATAACTCACTGAATACCTTTGGGTGCTTTTTGAGGGCATCTGCATATGTTGAGCCTGACTCAACATCTGCCTTAACCTGTGTTAAGGTCTTGCCAAGTGTCTTGTTCTCAACCTGTGTGGACAGTATATCGAGTGCCTGCACAAGAGGCAGTCCCGCATCTATCATTGTAGCAAACTGCCTTGTAAAGACTACAATATCCTTATCCTTTATCCTCCCTATAAGACCAAATATGCGTGTCTTCTTTGGTTTCTCGATTATAGTCGTCGGCATAATGTTTCTCTTCCTTAGCTGTGCTATTACCTCCTCTTTTGTTGCTGCACTTATTTCTCCTGATTCGACAAAGCCTCTTGGCGTCTTACCAGACCATTGAAATACAGTAGCCATTTTTTATCTTCTTTCCCGTCTGGAGACGGCTGTTACACCCTTCTGTATCATGTTGATCAACTCTTCAGGTATGTGTGACCTTCCGATAGCATCCTCATATGATATAAGTCCTTTTGAATAAAGGTCATGTAATGACTGGTTCATGGTCTGCATGCCAAATTTTGTCTGACCTGTCTGCATCATTGAATAGATCTGATGCACCTTATCCTCCCTTATCAAGTTTCTTATAGCTGGGTTGGGCACCAGCAGCTCTATAGCGAGAACCCTTCCCGGTTCGGATTTCTTGGGAATAAGCTGCTGAGCGAGTATCCCTTCCAGGACAAAAGATAGCTGAACCCTTATCTGCTCTTGCTGATGTGGTGGAAATACATCTATGATGCGGTTTATTGTCTGGACGGCAGAATTGGTATGCAATGTGGCGAGGGTTAAATGACCAGTCTCTGAGACTGTAATGGCTGCCTCTATCGTCTCGAGATCACGCATCTCACCTATCAGGACCACATCAGGGTCCTGCCTTAGAACATATCTCAAGGCAGATTTAAATGATGTAGTATCAGCATTCACCTCCCTCTGGTTGATCAGACATTTATTGTGGCGGTGAAGATATTCTATCGGATCCTCTATTGTTATTATATGATCGTTTCTCTCGGAGTTTATCCTGTCGACCATTGCTGCGAGTGTTGTAGATTTACCGCATCCTGTTGGTCCTGTAACAAGGATTAGACCCCGTGGTTTTTTTATGAGCTCATCAATAATCTCTGGTAGCCCGAGCTCCCTAAAGCCTCTGATTTCGAATGGGATAGTTCTGAATGCCCCAGCTACTGCACCTCTCTGCATAAATATATTTGCCCTGAACCTGCTTAAACCCTTGACACCAAAAGAGAGGTCGAGCTCGTTATTTTCCTCAAATTTGTGTTTTTGTGCATCAGTAAGTATGCTGTAGCATAGCGCCTTTGTGTCTGCAGTAGTTAGTGGTGGATGATCAAGAGACACAAGCTTCCCATCTACCCTCAACCTCGGTGGAGTTCCTGTTGTTATATGGAGGTCCGAGGCCCCTCTTTCTATCATAATATTTAATAAGTCATAAAGAGTGGCCATATATTCTCCTATATTATTAATAACCAAGCTCCAATCACCAGATAAGCTCCAATTGCCAATAAATACTCGTCTCTCGGTTACGGTAACGAAGCTCGTTTCGTCTGTCGGTTAAGTTATTCGTAGAAGACGTAACCCATAGACATTTTACGATACGAGCCCTGTTAGATAGTAATTATTATCTAACAGGGCGAGCCTCGTAACCGTTTAACGTCGTACCATACCCTTCAACTTAATCAAACTAAGAAAACATGTTTGGTTATTCTAATTTGGTCATTGGTTATTCTATTTATTAATCTCCAAATGTAACCCTCACCACCTCTTCTACAGAGGTAATGCCATCTTTTACCTTAGTGAGGCCGCTCATTCTCAGGGTCTTCATGCCGAGTCTTACAGCCGTCTTCTTTATTTCATCGGCTGATGCCCCTTCAAGAACTAATTCTTTGACCTCGGACCCGACAGGCATAACCTCATAAAGTGCTATCCTTCCTTTATATCCAGAACTACTGCATGTAGGGCAACCCCTGCCTTTGTAACATTTCATTTTCTTTGCCTCTTCTTCTGAGAAGCCTAACCTTATAAGGACAGGAACAGGAATCTTTTCCTCTTCCTTGCATTCTTTACATACCTTTCTTGCAAGCCGCTGGGCCATTATAAGCATAACCGATGTCGATACAAGAAAGGGCTCAATACCCATATTCAATAACCTACTTATGCTGCTCGGGGCATCATTCGTATGGAGAGTGCTCAAGACGAGATGGCCTGTCAGGGCTGCCTTGACCGCGATCTCGGCTGTCTCAAAGTCACGAATCTCCCCAACCATGATTACATCAGGATCCTGCCTTAAAAAAGACCGCATGGCTGAAGCAAATGTAAGGCCTATCTCTTCCTTCACATGCACCTGATTTATTCCTAAAAAGTTATACTCAACAGGATCCTCAACAGTCATTATGTTAATGCCGGGCTTATTCAGGTAATTCAATGCAGAATATAGGGTTGTTGTCTTGCCACTTCCAGTAGGTCCTGTAACAAGGATCATCCCATATGGCTTATTCAGTGCATCCATGAAATCCTGCAATGCCTCTTCCTCAAATCCGAGCTTTGTAAGGTCTATCTGAAGATTTGATTTATCGAGGATTCTAAGAACAGTCTTTTCACCAAAAAGGCATGGCGCAGTCGAGACACGGAAATCTATCTCTCTTTTCTTGCCGAGTTTCAGTTTAATCCTTCCATCCTGTGGGAGCCTCCTCTCTGCAATGTCGAGTTTCGCCATTATCTTGAGCCTCGATGTTAAAGCAGCCTTTATCCTTACAGGCAGGTTCATAACTGTATACATCATGCCATCAACCCTCTGTCTTACCCTCAAGGAGTTCTCGTATGGTTCTATATGGATATCACTTGCACCAGCCTTTATTGCAGATATAAGGATACCATTAACAAGCTTTACTATTGGTGGTGCAACCTCCCTTATCACCTCTGCAGCTTTTTCCTCCATCACTTCAACCTCATCGAGGGCCTTACCTACTATATTGTCAAATTCATTAACATCGACCATAAGGCCTTCTTCAATTGATATCGCACCTTCTTCGATCTCCTCGTCTAAGTCTGAGATTGTATAATCCTTTGGTTGGAGTACCTGAGTCGCGTTCGTCTTTTTTGTTATAATAAGGGAATCACCACGGCCCCTATAATTGTTTGATATTGCATTCAGGATTGAGGATTCGCTCGACACAACAACCTCGACGTTATATCCTGTCATAAACTTCACATCGTCTATTGCAAATACATTGGATGGGTCAGCCATTGCAATCGTTAAGGTAGCACCAACCCTCGCAACAGGCACAATAAGATACTTCATCGCCATATCAACAGGTATGAGCTTTAAGACGGATGGATCGATCTTGTAATCGTTCAGGTTTATCGTGGGGATACCGTACTGCTTGCTGAGGAATGTAACAAGTTTTTCTTCGGTTACAAAGCCTAACTTCACAAGGTTCGTCCCAAGCCTTCCACCCTCTCTCATCTGAAGATTAAGGGCCTCTTTTAGCTGTTCCTCTGAGATAATGTTAGAGGCTATAAGGAGTTGACCTAATTTCGCTGCCATGAGTTTAACATATACGAAAGTTTAATGAATGTCAACTCAGCAAGTATTAACAGATCCGTAAAGAACAATATAAAACTTCGGGTAGGGGAGGCTTTAGCCTCCCCTACAAAGGTTTCATAGAATGGGCGACTAAAGTCGCCCCTACCCATTTGATTATGGATTATGATATTAAAGCAGAATCTCGTTAAAATCGGCATTGTAATGTTAAGATAATTTTATGCATTTAACAGTATTCTGGTATCAGTAATATCCGCTAAAAAGTTTCGTGATGTTTTAATTTGTCATTCCCGCGCAGGCGGGAATCCAGTCCTTCGACAAGCTCAGGATGCATGGTGAGACTTCGGCGTGAGCTCAGTCGAACGCCTGTCGAACCCTGGATTCCTGCTGGAGTTTATCCCGTACTTTATACGGGGCAGGAATGACATCAAAGACTTATTAAACATAGCCAATAAAAGTTATGTATTATTAAGGCTCTTATAAAGTTTATCGGACACTAATGTTCTGGTATGTTAAGATACACAGAAAGAAGAAATATTTCAGAGGTTTGTTAATGATAAAATGATAACGAATAGACGAAGGAGTATGCCGTCGGCGGGTGATATCGAGAGGGCTGAGAGGTTGAGAGAGGTCTTTGGAGTCCTATATGAGATAAACAAAAAAATTCCGGTTATCGTAGAAGGCAAGAAGGATGCATCTGCACTAAGGAGGCTCGGGCTCGCCGGTGAGATTATCACACTTCATAGAGGTAAAAACCTCTATGACTTTTGCACGGATATTGCTAAGAGATTTCATAGGGTTATCATCCTGCTCGACTGGGATAAGAAGGGTGAGAGCCTTAACAAGGCCTTATCCATGCATCTCAAAGGACATTGGGAAGATTTTTCTTCATTCAGAGAGCTTTTAAAGCTGCTCTGTCAGAAGGAGATAAGAGACATAGAGGGAATACCAAAGCTCCTCAAGAGGCTCGAAGGATATGAAGTCCCTCGGCCGTAAAGGTGAAGACCTCGCGGTAGAATTCCTTAAGAAAAAAGGCTACAAGATTATTGCAAGAAACTACAAAAATTATGTTGGTGAGATTGATATTATTGCCAAAGATGGTGACACAGTAGTTTTTATTGAAGTAAAGACAAGGGCAGATGATTCTTTTGGCTATCCATTCGAGGCTATACATAGAAAGAAAATACAAAAATTAAAAAATTTAGCTTTATTGTATCTGAAAAAACAGGGTAAAGAACTGCCTGTAAGATTTGATGTTCTCAGCATTTTTTACATGGATAATGGGAAGGAGGAGATCGAGCATATCAAGGATGCCTTCGAGGTTTAAGGCTATATTTTTTTCTCCCAATCCCATGCTGTCTTGATTATATAATCGAGGTCATCATATTTCGGCTTCCAACCGAGCTCTTCCTTGAGCCTTGACGCATCTGCAATGAGTATTGGTGGATCTCCTGGCCTCCTTCCTACATACCTAACTGAAAAATCAATTCCTGTTACATTCTTTACTTTTTCAACTACCTCCTTTACAGAATAGCCATGTCCATAACCGCAATTGTATATCCTGCTGCTACCTGATGTGAGATATTCTAATGCAAGGATATGTGCATCAGAAAGGTCATCAACGTGAATATAATCCCGTATACATGTTCCATCATAGGTAGGATAGTCAGTACCGAATATATCAAGATGGGTTTTTATACCGAGTGCTGTCCTCAAAGATATTGTAATGAGGTGGGTGGCATCTTTTCTTGCCTGTCCAATCCGCGAAAGCGGGTCAGCACCGGCAACATTAAAGTACCTGAGTGATACATACCTGAAGTCATTAGACATGCTGATGTCACTAAGCACACGTTCTACCATTACCTTTGATGAACCATATGGGTTTATTGGAAGAAGAGGGGATTCCTCTGTAACAGGGACCTTTTCAGGGATTCCATATACCGCTGCTGACGACGAGAAGATAAATCTGGTTACATTATGCTTTATACATGACTCTATAAGGTTCAGTGTATTTACAAAATTGTTTCTATAATATTTCAGCGGCTCTCTTACAGACTCTTCTACAACAACGAAGGCAGCAAGATGTATAACGGCATCAAATCCTTCTGATTTAAAAGTAGTATCAAGCAACTCCTTGTCAGCAAGGTCGCCTTTTATCAGCCTTCCATAAAGTACTGCCCATTCATGGCCGTATGAGAGATTGTCATATACTATTATATCATGCCCCTTCTCACCAAGGGCCTTTACTATATGACTTCCGATATACCCTGCTCCACCTGTAACAAGGACTTTCACGTTTTAACCTAAAAATGCATTTTGTTTCTGTCATTCCCACGAATCCGCCCCGCCTCAGGCGGACGGAGGGAATCCAGTCATTCGACAAGCTCAGGATGTATGGTGAGACTTCGGCGTGAGCTCAGTCGAACGCTTGTCGAACCATGGATTCCGCATCCCCGGCCATGCTCCGCATAGCGGGGCAGGCAAGTGCGGAATGACATCAATTTGATATAGCTTGGATTCCTGCTTCCGCAGGAATGACCTACTGAGGATACGACAAATTTTTATACTTAAATTTTGATTCCCTGTAGCTTGCAGAAGGGTTCTTCATTTGTATTATCTGGTCAATAGGGTCAGGGTTATTACTTCTTTGACTCTTTTTTCTCAGACTTTGTCCCCTTGGATTTCTTTATATCCTCGTAATCAACAAATTCAAGCACAGCCATCGGTGAAGAGTCTTTGACCCTGTTTCTTGTCTGAACAATCCTGAGGTATCCACCATTTCTTCCTGAAAACCTCGGTGCTATCTCGCTGAAGAGCTTTGAGATAGCAGCCCTGTTAGGGATATATGAAAGAGCCAGTCGTTTTGCATGCAGGTCTCCCCTGATGCCGAGGGTTATTATCCTTTCTGCAATCCTTCTTACTTCCTTTGCCTTTGCAACCGTAGTCTCTATCCTCTGGTGTTCAAAGAGCGAAGCCACCAGCCCCCTTAAAAGGGCCTTTCTTTGGTTTGTAGTTCTCCCGAATAACCTGCCATCAACTCTGTGTCGCATCTTGCTTAACACCTCCACTTTGTAAAGCCATTTCCTTGCTAAGGGCATTGAGGTTGACTTTCATACCGAGGCGAAGTCCCATCCCGTGGAGTATCTCCTTTATCTCACTAAGTGACTTGCGTCCAAAATTCTTGGTCTTGAGCATCTCCTGCTCTGTTTTCTGGACTAGGTCCGCAATGGTCTTTATATTTGCATTCTTCAGACAGTTATATGATCTTACTGAAAGCTCCAGCTCTTCAACACTCTTGAGGAGATTACTGTTTAATGCAGGATTCGCGCTAACTGAATGTACTTCACTGCTTTCCTCTACAGAAATAACCTCTTCTTTCTCTTCTTCATACGTCAATATGAACAGATCCATATGCTCAATTATTATGGACGCAGCCTGTGAAACCGCATTTTCAGGCGTTATGCTCCCATCGGTCCATATCTCCATTACGAGTCTGTCATAGTCTGTTGCCCTTCCAACCCTCGCCTTCTCTACAGTAAAGTTGACCTTCTTTACAGGAGTAAAGACAGAGTCAACAGCAATCATATCCACAGGAAGGTCCTCTTCTTTATTTAATTCAGCAGGTATATATCCTTTGCCTTTTTTTATATACATCTCAGCCTCAAATACAGCATCCTTATCTAAGGTTGCGATAACCTGTTCAGGGTTAAGAATCTCAAAAGATGCATCCCCCTGTATGTCGCCTCCTGTCACATTTCTTGGACCCTTTACCTTTATTGTTGCAATCTTTCTGCCATCCGAATACACCTTGAATCTGAGCTTCTTTATGTTCAGGATTATGTCAATGACGTCTTCTTTGATACCATCTATTGTGGAGAACTCATGGAGGGCACCTGGTATTTTGACTGCTGTGACTGCTGCACCCTCGATAGAGGAAAGCAAAACCCTCCTGAGCGCATTCCCTATGGTGGTACCAAAACCGCGCTCTAAAGGCTTAGCTATAAGTTTACCGTATGTATTAGTCAGGGTCTCTTCATCAAACCTGATCTTATCAGGTAGCTGAAAACCTCTTTTCTTTAAGTCCATAAGGCCTCCCAGAATTTAAATTCCAATCATCCATACCCTTCAACTTAATCAAACTAAGAAAACGATGTTTGGTTATTGTAATTTGGTCATTGGATATTATTTGGTTATTGTAATTTGGTGATTGGTTATTCTCCATTTTGGTTATTATCACTTAGAATAAAGTTCTACTATGAGTTGCTCCTGTACAGGAACTTGTATTTCATCCCTCGATGGTATATGCAAAACCTTACCTCTCAGGTTTGCACTATCAACCTCAACCCATGCAGGTATTCCTCTATGCTCGGCTTTTGAGAGGCTGTCTATTATCTCAGGAATATCCTTGCTCGATTCCTTCACCTCCACTACATCACCTCCCTTAACAGTATATGAAGGGAGATTGACCCTTTTACCGTTTACAAGGAAGTGGCCGTGGCTGACAAGTTGTCTTGCCTTACGTCTGTTAGGTGCAAAACCCATCCGATATACCATACTATCAAGACGGCTCTCAAAAAGCTGAAGGAGCTCCTCTCCTGTAATGCCTTTCCTTCTCTCTGCTTCATAATAATACCTTCTGAATTGTCTCTCAAGAAGCCCATATGTGTTTCTGACCTTCTTTTTTTCTCTGAGTTGAAGTCCGTAGTCAGATAATTTCCTATAGCCCTGCCCGTGTTGGCCGGGGGGATATTTTCTCTTCTCTACTGCACATTTCTCTGTATAACACCTGTCACCCTTGAGAAAAAGTTTTTCTCCTTCTCTGCGGCAAATCCTGCATAAAGCTTCTGTATATCTTGCCACTTTATACCCTCCTTCTTTTGGGAGGCTTGCATCCGTTGTGAGGAACAGGGGTCACATCTTTTATGAGATTAATCTCCAGACCCGCTGCCTGAATTGACCTGATAGCAGATTCCCTCCCGGCACCAGGACCTTTTATAAAGACGTCAATTTGTTTCATGCCAATATCTATCGCTTTTTTTGCTGCTGCTGCTGCAGCTATCTGTGCTGCATAAGGGGTTCCCTTCCTTGAGCCTTTAAACCCCAAGTTGCCTGCACTTGACCAGGTAATAACATCACCGCTCGGGTCGGTTATAGTTACTATCGTATTGTTAAAGGTAGCCTGAATATGGGCTGCTCCGTGAGTAATATTTTTTCTCTCTTTCTTGATACCTTTTTTCCTTTGAGCCATTCGGTTATGCCTCTTTCTTTCTACCAATGGCTGCTTTTCTGGGACCCTTACGGGTTCGCGCATTGGTTCTTGTTCTCTGACCTCTTACAGGAAGTCCTAAACGGTGTCTCAGTCCTCTGTAACAGCCGATGTCTATAAGTCTTTTTATGCCCATAGATATGTCACGCCTGAGATCACCCTCAACCCTGCAATCCCTCTCTATCACGGTCCTTATTTTTACAATCTCTTCATTAGTAAGGTCTTTTACCCTCGTGTCAGGGTTGACTTTTGTCTCGGACAAAATCTTCCGAGAAAGAGACTTACCTATACCGAAAACCCTTGTCAGACCAATCTCCACACGCTCACCCTTTGGTAAATCAACTCCAGCAATTCTCGCCAATTTTTACTCCTTTTATAATTTAAGTTATTGAGTAATTAAGTCATTAAGTCATTGAGTTTCGATAACTCATTGACTTAATTTATCCTTGCCTCTGCTTATGTCTCGGGTTATCGCATATAACCCTTATAACACCTTTCCTCTTTACTACCTTACACTTAGCACATATAGGTCTTACTGAAGAACGAACCTTCATATCCACCCCTCTGAAAATCCCCCCTTCCCCCCTTTAATAAAGGGGGGGTGGAGGGATTACTTGAATCTATAAGTTATTCTTCCCTTCGTAAGGTCATACGGTGAAAGTTCCACTGTAACCTTATCGCCTGGCAAAATCTTTATAAAATGCATCCTCATCTTTCCTGACACATAAGCAAGTATAACCTGACCACTCTCAAGCTCAACCTTGAACATTGCATTAGGCAGGGTTTCTATAACCGTGCCCTGTACTTCTATGTTATCCTCTTTTGGCATTGACTAAAAATTATATTTGTTTCAACTACTTTTAGTCAAGATTATAGGTTTATCTGAGGTAATAAGCACAGTATGCTCAAAATGAGCTGATGGTTTTCCATCAATAGTAACAGCCGTCCATTCATCGTTGAGAATTAAGACCTCATAGCTGCCTGCATTTACCATTGGCTCTATCGCTAAGGTCATACCTGCCCTGAGCCTTGGGCCATGCCCGGGAGGTCCGAAATTAGGAATCTGTGGCTCCTCATGTAACTCCCTGCCTATTCCATGACCTACAAATGCCCTTACTACAGAAAAACCATTTGACTCAACATGTCTCTGAATCGAATGTGAGATATCAGAAACCCTATTGCCTACCCTTGCATTCTCTATCCCTATATACAGGGATTCTTCTGTTACCCTGAGTAACCTTTTTAACTCCGAATCTATTTCCCCCACAGGAAATGTAACAGCGCCATCCCCGTAAAAACCATCTCTATAAACACCAAGGTCTATACTCAGAATATCACCCTCTTTTAATACCTTGTTAGATGGGATGCCGTGAATAACCTCATTATTAACGGATGTACAGATACTTGCAGGGTATCCCCTGTATCCCTTAAATGCAGGTACTCCGCCATTTGTCCTGATATAGGCATCGGCAAAAATCTCGATCTCCTTTGTTGTAATACCGGGCCTCACCATATTCTTTATGGCATCAAGTGTCATTGCAACGATGTGGCATGACTGCGCTATCCTTTCTACCTCTTCTGGAGACTTCAAAACAATCACACACCGGTTCCCATAAAATCCCCCCATCCCCCCTTTAGTAAAGGGGGGTAAGGGGGGATTATTTTGAATTTTGAATTTTGCATTTTCAAATATTTTACCCTCTCCTGCCCCTTATCCTGCCTTTTCTCAGGAAGCCCTCGTATGAACGTGTAATCAGATGCGACTCTATCTGGGAGACAGTGTCGAGTGCAACACCAACTGCTATCAGGAGAGAAGTGCCTCCAAAATAAAAGGGTATATTAAATCTTGTTATTAGAATCTCAGGAATAATGCATACAATCGCAAGGTAGATACCACCCACAAATGTCAGCCTCGAAAGCACTCTGTAGATATATTCGGATGTCTTCTGGCCAGGCCTTATACCAGGGATATAACCACCATATTTCTTGAGATTATCTGCAATATCAACCGGGTTAAAGATAATAGCGGTATAAAAATAAGCAAAAAAGAATATCATTCCAACATATAGCATAGTATAAAGCACTGTACCAGGAGCAAGCTGTCTCGCTATTGCCTGGACCCATGGTATTGCTATAAAACCTGCTACAGTTGCAGGAAACATAATGATGGAGGATGCAAATATTGGAGGGATAACTCCAGAGGTATTTATTTTTAGTGGCAGATGTGTAGATTGGCCACCATATACCTTTCGACCCACAACCCTCTTTGCATACTGCACAGGTATCTTCCTCTGTCCCCTTTCCATATAGATTATTGCACCGACAACAGCCACCATCATTGCAATAAGTAAGATAACAAATAATATAGATAGCTCTCCTGCCTGTATCAGCCTGATTGTACTTATTACAGCATTGGGAAATCTTGCGACAATCCCAGCAAATATTATAAGTGATATACCATTACCTATACCCCTCTCGGTAATCTGTTCACCGAGCCACATTATAAAGGCTGTTCCTGATGTAAGTGTAATCATTGTAAGCAACCTGAATGACCAGCCCGGGTTCTGTACAAATGCCCCTCCTGCCATGCCTTCAAGGCCTGCTGCAATGCCAAAAGACTGAATTGCACTGATAACAACTGTCCCATATCTTGTATACCTTACAATCTTCTTCCTGCCTGCTTCTCCCTCTTTTGCAAGCCTACCTATAGCAGGAATAACTACTGTAAGTAACTGAAGAATAATAGACGCGCTTATATAAGGCATTATGCCGAGAGCAAAGATAGTAACCCTCGACAAGGCCCCTCCTGAAAACATGTCAAAAAAGCCCATAAGTGCCCCACCCCTTTCAGCAAGAAACCTGCTTAATTCTTCCCCATTAATTCCAGGAGTAGGGATATGAGCTCCAATCCTGTATACAGCGAGGAGGGATAGGGTAAAAAGAACCCTGCTCTTCAATTCAGGGATTTTAAATATATTCTGGAAACTTGAAAGGACTCC
>JBFMAM010000020.1:0-12872 GCA_040755805.1 Nitrospirota bacterium | reverse complement strand
GTCCTTTGTTTCTGGATTCCCACTTTCGTGGGAATGACGTAAGGAAACCCTGTAGCAAGCTACAGGAAATTGCAAGTTAAATTGCATAGACTGCAGACAGGACATTATGATTTGTTAGCCTGTTTTAGATTCAATTTATAATAGTTTAGAAAATATAGAATCGCAAAGAAAGTATCAAGATTATGATGCCACATAAAGATCGATTTAGTGGCTGTCTGATTGGTCAGTGCCTTGGGGATGCACTCGGTTTTGTTGTGGAAGGTTTTTCACCGGAGGCCTGCAAAAGGTACATCGAAGATATACTAAAAACAGGGAGAGCAGGAGAGTTTGGCCGTTGGCCCTTTCCTTTTGGACAATATTCAGATGATTCGCAACTTGCCCGTGAACTTCTTCAGAGCTATATCGCCTGCAAAAATTTTGACCCCCATGACTATGCAGAGAGAATTAAGGCTATCTTTGCCGAGAGGAGAATTGTGGGGTGGGGTCAGGCAACCAGAGAAGCAGCCTTGAGACTCATCCAGGGAGTACCATGGGAAGAATCTGGAACACCTACTCCTTCTGCAGGTAATGGTAGTGCTATGCGGGCCGCTCCCATAGGTTTGCTCTTTTTTGACAATATACAGCTTCTGATCCAGGCAGCGCATGATCAGGGCCGTATTACTCATCAGGATCCGAGGTGTTCAGCAGGTGCGGTAGCGATTAGTAGTGCAGTGGCCCTGGTGCTTCAGGGTAAACCAATAAAACCTGATTCTTTCCTGTCGTCTCTTGCGGATTGGTCGAGTGTAATTGAACCTGCCTTTGCCTCTGAACTTATAAAACTGATTAAATGGATCTCTTTGCCGCCTGACAGGGCTGTGACCTTTATCTCAAAGGCCGGCATCGATGCTGACTACCTTTATGAAGAAGAATGGCAGGGT
Organism: Nitrospirota bacterium; assembly: GCA_040755805.1. GTDB lineage: Bacteria > Nitrospirota > Thermodesulfovibrionia > Thermodesulfovibrionales > SM23-35 > JBFMAM01. The sequence continues at coordinate 11,955 of JBFMAM010000020.1, read as the reverse complement.
ATATCACCATTCGTTATTAGCAGCGTACTGTGGAGTCTCTATTCCTTTCTCAGGACGCCTGATGACTACTGGGAAACCATCTGTACAGCTATTGCGGTAGGAGGGGATGTAGACACAACAGCAGCAATGGCAGGGGCGATCAGCGGCGCCTACCTGGGAATCGGTGCCATCCCCTCACATCTCTCAAGTTGTTTGACAGACAGGAAGACATGGGGATATGACGACCTTGTAGAATTAGCACACCAGTGCTATGAGATAAAAATGAAGGATATCTCATGAAGCTCTTACTCTTCTATGCCCATAAATGGTGGTTCAAGACCGCCTCAAAAGGCCTTCCCCAGGCGCCAGATATCACCATGGAAGATTCAATGGAACATACTGTCGTTGTTTTTTAGCATTTTCACAAACACCTTCTCCTGAATAAACTCTATCACCCTTTCTACCTCTTCTCTCATCTGTTCCTTTTTAACGCCTTTTTCGATATAAATCTCATCTCTCATCTTCCTGCTCCAAAATCCCTCCTGAGAATATTTCTTGAGGAAATCCTCCGGGATTTCATCCGGGATTTCTACCTCATTCATGATTGCCCAGGCGAGTGTCCATGCCTTTGCAACATTGGCAATATCATAGCCGCCACCGCCTAAGGCTACCCATCTCGGAGACATCTCTTTTATCTTCCTTACAACCTCGCAATATCCATTATTTGTATAATTTAAGTGAGTCAGCGGATCAGAATAAAAACCATCAACGCCGAGCTGGGTAAAAACAATATCAGGTCTAAATTTCTTTATCAAGGGAGGGACAATCTCATTGAATGCATAGAGGAAGAGATCATCGTCAGAAAAAGGAGGCATCGGTATATTTACAGAATATCCTTCACCTTCGTCCTTACCTATCTCATTCTCAAAGCCCGTGCCCGGGAAGAGCATCCTTCCCGTCTCATGTATGGATATGGTCAAGACCTTATCTGTATTATAGAAGGCCTCCTGAACTCCATCACCATGGTGTGCATCAATATCAATATAAGCAACCCTTCTGCCTCTCTTTAAAAGTGACATTATCGCAATAACTATATCATTGATATAACAAAACCCTGAGGCCCTTGAGGCCATAGCATGGTGAAGTCCTCCTGATATATTGAAGGCAATATCAACATCTCCGCTGTCTACCATAGCGGCTCCCTGTAAAGACGCCCCTGTTACAATCTTAGACCAGTCAAAAAGACCTTTAAAAATAGGATTATCACCGGGCCCAAGGCCATAAAAATAGGCGCTGGGTATTTCGATCCCAACGTCTGCAGCCTTCAGAACATCGATGTACTCCCCATCATGAAACACGAGTAACTCTTTATCGTCTGCCATTTTTGCCTCGATGTATTGAGTGTCAGGAAGGGACAGGAGCCCATAGGCCTTAATGAGCTCATATGTAAGTTTCAGTCTGAATATCTTAAAGGGATGGGTTGGACCATAATTGAATTTCAAAAACTCATCCGTGTATATAAAGGCTGTCTTTATCATTCTGAGAAAGAACTTTTATTTTTACCTGAAAATATCTCTTTAATAAAGCGCCATTTTAGCTAACAAAAGTATAAAATGGTAACATAAAAAATAAGAAAGCTCAGCTTTTGGTGGCTTGACCACTCAAACAGATTGAATTTATAATAACAAAAACAAGGTAAGAAATGGGTATTCTTCAATGCATAGGTAACACGCCACTTGCGAGGGTAGAAAACATAAATCCTAATCCGCGCGTCAAGCTCTTCGTAAAGCTTGAGGGTAATAATCCTGGTGGATCTGTTAAAGACAGGATAGCCCTTTATATGATCGAAAACGCAGAGAAAGAGGGTAAACTTACTAAAGATAAGATAATCCTCGAGGCAACATCCGGCAATACAGGCATAGGCCTTGCTATGGTGGCCTCTGCCAAGAGATACAGGGTGAAGCTTACGATGCCAGCCTGTGTAAGTCTTGAGCGGAGGCGAATCCTCGAGGCTCTTGGTGCAGAGCTGATATTGAGTCCTCCTGAGGAAGGCACAGATGGCGCAATAAGACTGGCCCACAGGATTTTTTCAGAGGACTCAAATATGTATTTTATGCCTAACCAGTTCGACAACCCGAGCAATGCCCAAGCACATTATGAGACCACAGGCAGGGAAATAATAGAGCAAACAAACGGCAAAATCACCCACTTCATAGCTGGTATGGGCACAACAGGTACCCTCATGGGTGCAGGAAAAAGGCTAAAAGAATTCAACAAAGATATTAAAGTCATAGGGGTCGAGCCTGTGCTCGGCCACAGGATACAGGGCCTTAAGAACATGAGTGAATCTATAGTGCCGCAGATATTTAACCCCACTCTGCTCGATGAGCGATATATCGTAAATGATGAAGAGGCTTTCGATACAACGAGAATACTCGCTACCAAAGAGGGTATCTTTGCAGGAATGTCAAGCGGAGCGGCTATGTATATAGCACTGAAAAAATCAAGCGAGCTGAGAGAAGGGGTAATAGTGGTAATATTGCCTGACAGAGGCGACAGATACCTGAGCACATCGCTTTTTACATCCATCTGTGCCAAATGCCCGCCCTAAATAACTGTCCATAATTTGCCTACTTTTACCCTTGCCATATTGTCATGCTTCATCAATACATCACAACCTGAACCCCTATGAGCCTTTGGCTCACGAAGGGAAATAAAAATAGACGGGGCATGCTCTATCGAAGACGGGATGCGGTACCGGGTGCATTACCAATAATCAACATTTTGGGCCCATCTTTCAAGATGTGAAATTTTCCATCGTCAATGAGAGGCGAGATGATCCATTCAAAGAGAATCTTTGCATCTTCAACTACTGGATTTTTAGGATAATCATAGTATTTTTTCTGCATCTGCTCGTCATAAAGTCCAATACAACCATGGGATGCCGGATAACCAGGAAGGTCCCGACCATGAATCCAGAATGAAACTCCTTTTTTGGTTATGTAAAACCTGAGGCCGTAATGCATAGGATATGGTTTATTCGTTTTCTCGACAAAATAAAGTGAAGATTTATGTTGGCTGTCAATCGCAGTAATTCTGAATTCTCCATTAGGCGTTTCATTTCCTTTCTCACCTGTTGCAATGGGAGTAGAAAATACCAGCCGACCATATTCATAAGCACCAAGAAACTGTTCTGAGAGATTTATCAGTATGAATTTTGGCTCTGACTCTGCAGGTTGATAATACTGGGGCATCGGCGTAAAATTTCTGATGTCTTCGAGCCGCTTTGGGACTTTTATATATATCCCGGGATAAACATGTCTTCTATCTACTCTGTTAAATCGAACCACGTCTAGCCATCTGTCATTGAACAGACTTTCCAGTGTCTCGCCTTTCCGCAGGCGTCTGCATTCCCATGCTACTTGAGCATCGCTCGGATGGTTAATTTTGCAAAGGGAAGGTACTCTCTTGGCGTTTGCAGTTCCTGAATAGATTATATTTAAAAACAAGAGAAGACAGAAGATTAAATAGATACGCCAGCAATGTGACATGTTCATCGAACCCTGACCTATTGTTCTCATGCCTTGATCATTACCTGGCAATCATCCTGATCATTATAGTGAATGACTTAAATAAGTTGACAAAGTGCATGATGTTTTGTCATTCCCGCGAAAGCGGGAATCCAGAGAAAACCACTAGATTCCTGCCTCCGCAGGAATGACGGGTAAACTGCTTCTACACAAATGACACAGAGAAAATATCAAATTTTTTATGCCGTTAACTATAATCTCCAAAAGAAATATTAATTGAAAATAATAACAAAAAATTTCTGTTACAGAAAGAACTAATTGGTTCTTTCACCAGCAAATCCTGGTTCTTAATTGATTATAGAAATGCGATCCATTTAAATGGGTAGAGTAGAGAACCGGCAGTGCCTTCGATAAGATAAACTATTTACTAAGGTGTCATTATACTAATGAAATCATGTACGTAACCACTACGGGCCCTGTTAGATAGTAATTATTATCTAACAGGGCGGGCATCGTTGCCTTAGCCATCAGACAAAGAGCAGTATTGTTTAGAATTTAGAATTTAGGATTTCGAATCCTGACCTGTCGTCAGGACAGGTTTAGGATTTATTTTAAATTATCTGTGCTCTCTAGGGTTTCTCAGATGCATTTCTCGGGTTAGCAAACAGGATATTTCCCTTCCGCAAGTTCAAGGCAGAAGTTATTGATATTTTGTAGTGCCCTCTCAATTATTCTTTCAGCGTTCTCTGCCACATCCTTTATCTTTTCCCTTCGTTCAAGAAGTATCTGGGCAGTTGCCATCTGGGGCCTGTCAATTGGTGTGCCTATCCTGCTTAGTAAAAGAACATAAACCTCTTTCATCCCCTCTGAGGCCTCATATATCTCCCGTGCTATTCTATGGGTAAGTATATTGTATATTTTACCTACATGGCTTACCGGGTTTTTACCTGATGCTGCTTCGGTACTCATTGGCCTGTTCATTGATATCAGACCATTTACCCTGTTCCCACGACCTACCTGGCCCGAGTCTGCATCTTCGGCCGAGGTTCCCAACAGGCTTAGATACACGCCTCCAAGTCCTCTCCCTTCCACATCAAGGGTATTGTAATGGACTATAATATCCCTGAAAGTTAGCTGCTTGAAACTGTCAAGAAAGGTCATCATCTCCTCATGTATAAGTTTTTTGCGATGAAAATACTCGCTCTCAGAGGAAATATATCTGGATAGAAGTGGCATTGCAATCGTGATGTCGAGGTCTCTTTCCCTTCTCATCCCCATTACTTTTACATCCTCCCCTGTTTCAGGAAACCTCTTCTTAAACTCCTTTGAATTTAAGTAACCTTCAAGCTTTAAAACAACTGTTTCCGTAGGAGAGAGTGGATAGTAGCCCACTGCTGCCGATGTATCGTTTGCCCCCCTGATCTCACCGGGCCTTAAAAATATATCTGTCAACTCCTCAGAGCCTTTAGCGAGAACAACCCTATATTTTACATCCCTTTCAGGGTCAACAAATCTCAGATTTTCCCTAAACCATTTCTTTGCCGTATTAACAGCAATATCCCTGACAGGTATCTTCCTCCTGCCAATCCCGATGGTTGCCCTATCACCGATTATCAGTTCCATAGGCTTCAGTAGCCTCCCGCCACCGAACTGCTTCATTGTGCGTCCTGCAACAAGTAAACCCTTGTCAATATTATGGTGGAGTATAGTTCCAAACTTTTTCGTATACTCTCCGGATAAAGCAACCGATATGGCATCCATTATAGAGTCGCATATATAATCTGGATGGCCTCTACCCTTTCTCTCCACGATTTCCACACTGTGCTCTGCAACAGATTTCCCTTTGAATGTTTCAACTACAATCATTTTATTTCTATTTGAAAATCCTTTTAGTGACAGGTCAGGAGACCTGTCACTACCCATAGAGGGTAGTATCGGGTCTCCTGACCCGATACCTATCTTCCTTTGTGAGCCAATGGCTCATGAGGTTTCTTTTTACACTTTATCAGGGTCAGTCTATTTTGAAGATTCTGTATCTATCTCAGGGGGTACCTCTTTCTGTAACCTTTCCCATTCCCTGTCAACATCTTCCTGAAACTTCTTTATTATCCATTCATTTTCAGGGTTAAAGAGGTGTTTGAATCTTCCCTGTGGTTTGAGAAAATCTACAACAGGCCTCTTCTCTTTTGGCTTAAAGGTTATCCTCGTAACTCCATCTTCAACTTCATAAAGTGGCCAGTAACATGTCTGAACTGCGAGTCTGCTCAACATTATGGCATCATCAGTTCTCGATCTCCATCCCCTGTTACAGGGCGAGAGTATATTCATAAACTTTGGGCCTTTTATCTCGAGTGCCTTTCTCACCTTTTTCATGAGGTCAAGCCAGTGGCTTGGAGATGCCTGTGCTGCATATGGAATATCATGTGCAGCCATAATCCTTGTAAGGTTCTTCCTCTCCTGAGTCTTTCCAGGGATAACGCTTCCAGCAGGGCTTGTTGTTGTATCTGCACCGAGGGGGGTTGCACTCGAACGCTGAATCCCTGTATTCATGTATGCACCATTGTCATAACAGATATATAGCATGTCATGTCCGCGTTCCATTGCCCCTGACAGACTCTGAATCCCTATATCATAGGTTCCACCATCACCGCAGAAGGTTACAAACTTTACCTCTTTATCCATCTTACCCTTCTTTTTTAAAACCCTATACATTGATTCCACCCCTGCAATCGTTGCAGCAGCATTCTCAAAGGCACTGTGTATCCATGGGATCTTCCATGCTGTATATAGTGAGATACAGGATGAGACCTCGAGGCATCCTGTTGAAGAACATGCAATAATTGGATAATCTGATGCAAGAAGGACCATCTTTACGATAATAGGTGCACCACATCCTGCACAAAGTCTGTGACCATACGTGAAGAGGTCTTCCTTTTTTGAGAGTTCCTTTAATCTTAGCTCTGTTGCCATTTATTCCCCCACCTTTAAAAATTCCAAATTCCAAATCACAAATTCCAAATAATAATCAATTACCAATGACCAAAATTCCAAACAGTTTGGTTATTGGAATTTGGTAATTGGAATTTATTTGGTTATTGGGTGTTTGATGTTTGGTTATTTTCATTTTACTCCCTTACCCCAATGTATTCTTTTATTACCCTTACCTTTCCTGTCTTTGCTATCTCTACGATCTCTGATAAGACATGCTCTGCGTGTTCGGGTAGGAAATCCCTTCCACCCAAGCCGTATATCTTATTTATCATTATCGGCCTTTCTTTAACAGGGTAAAGTGCAGAGCTGACCTCCATAAACAGAGGACCATAGCCACCAAAAGAATCTGCCCTGTCCAGAACGCAGATTGCCTTGAGATGTTTTAATGCATCAGCAACTTCTCCATACGGGAATGGTCTAAATAGCCTCGGTTTTAAAAGCCCTGCCTTAATGCCACTGTTTCTAAATTCATCCACAACATCCTTTGATGTCCCGGCAGCAGAATTTAATACCACAACTGCTATCTCTGCATCGTCGAGCCTGTATGTCTCAAATAGGCCGTATCTCCTTCCACTTATTTTTTCGAACTCCTCTGTAATATTAAGGACAACACTTTTCACCTCTGTCATAACCTCATGCTGGGCCCTTTTGAATTCGTGATAGAGATCAGGAAGTATCAATGGCCCCATGCTTTTAGGGTGTTCTAAATCGAGGAGTGGATTTAAAGGCTTATATTCTCCAACAAAGTTTTTGACCTCATTATCTTCGAGATACTCTATCCTCTCTATTGAATGGCTTATTATGAAGCCATCAAGACATACCATTACAGGCAGTCTAATATCCATATGTTCTCCAATCCTGAATGCCTGTATGGTATTGTCATAAGCCTCCTGTGCATTCTCGGACCAGAGCTGTATCCAGCCAGAGTCCCTCGCACCCATTGCATCGGAATGGTCTCCATGGATATTAAGAGGTGCGGAGAGTGATCTGTTTACAACTGGCATAACTATCGGAAGCCTCATGCCAGAGGCAACAAAGAGCATCTCCCACATAAGTGCAAGTCCTGGGCCGCAGGTGGCTGTTGCGACCCTTCCACCACCAGCAGAAGCTCCGATGCAAGCACTCATCGCACTATGCTCACTCTCAACAAGTATCAGTTCTGTATCAACCTTGCCATCAGATACAAAGCTTGAGAACCTCTGCATAAGATCTGTCTGTGGAGTAATTGGATATGCAGCACAGACATCTGGATTTACCTGTCTTAATGCCTCTGCTACTGCCTCATTCCCTGTTACAGCAACAATCCATGCCATTATCTGCCCTCCTCTACCATCACAATAGCCTTTTGCCCCTTCTTCCCAAGACATTCGAGGGCACATATACCACAACCCTTACAGTAGTCATAATTAAAGCCTGCCCTCTTTCCGTCTTTTACAATAACAGCCATATCAGGACAATAAAGCCAGCAAAAAAGACACTGTATACAATTTTCTTCCTTCCATACCGGCCTGAATGCTCTCCATGAGCCCGTCTTAAACTCTACTGCATTTCCTGCCTCGAGTATTACAGCACCAAGCGTAAGCTCTCTCCATCCTTTTAGCTTCACCCCGTTAGACCTCCTTTCACCCTGTTAGAAATTCAAAGATATTCTAACGGGGTTCACCCTTCTCTTACCTCTTCATATCCGCGTCTTGTTGCTTCAAGGTTGCCATCTATTATCTTCTGAGAAAATTTCTTGCCAAAGCTTTTTCTGATATCCTCAAGGAGGTGCTCAAGGCTTACAAGACCGGTCACTTTACATACAGCACCGAGCATAGGAGAATTTGGTAATGCCCTTCCGATACACTCCATGGCTATCTTTGTTGCATCAACCGTAAAAACCCTTTGTCCTGGTCCTGCATCGAGCCTTGTCCTTATCTCCTTTGGGTCTTTTGGGGTGTTTACGACAAATATTGCATTCTCTGTAGCCCCTTCTGCAACATTAACGCTATCAAGTAATGTAGCATCAACAATACTGACAATCTGTGGCTTAAGAACCGGACAGTGCATCCTGATTTCTTTAGAACTTATCCTGTTGTATGCCCTCAATGGTGCTCCAGCCCTTTCAGGACCATATTCAGGGAATGCCTGGACATATCTGCCTCCACTCAAACATGCATCTGCCAGAACCTTTGCAGCAGTGACTGTTCCCTGGCCTCCCCTTCCATGCCATCTGATTTCTACTGTTTCAGCCATGATCTTCCCTCCACAAAGATTTAGCTACTGATTGTAGTCAATTATTAGTTTATTTTCAAGCTCCCCCCTATTTGACTAAATTGGCCAACTATTTTATAGTTTATTTATAATTATGGTACAAAGTATGACAGGCTTTGGCGGCGCAGAGAATAACGGCTTCAAGGTTGAAATCCGTTCTCTAAACCACAGGTTTATTGACATCTCAATAAAGATACCCCCTTACCTGAGCCACTATGAGATACCTTTAAGAAATATCCTTAAAGAGAGGTTTCATAGAGGGAGGTTTGATGTCTCAGTCTCGACAAAAGATCATGAGTTAACACAGCTAAACATAAATAAAGGGCTGGCAAGGAAGATATATAACGCCCTCCACGATCTACAAAAAGAATTCTCTATGCCTGGCCAGATAGATATAGACACACTCGCAGGATACAGGGAATTACTTCTTGAAGAAGAGCCAAAATACGATATAGATGCATTTTTTACTGCCTTTTATGAGGCCGCTTCCAATCTCGAGACCATGAGGATCCAGGAAGGTAAACTGCTTTCTGAGGAGCTGCGTAATAGGGTAGAGTCATTGAATATAATGAACAATAAGATAAGTTCACTCTTGCCTCATGTGGTTACGAGATGCAGGGAAAGATTCTCTGAGAGACTCGGGTTAATACTCGGAACTGGAGAAATTGATAGTGCGAGGATAATGCAGGAAGCTGCAATAATGGCCGAGAAACTTGACATATCAGAAGAGGTAAGCAGAATAGAAAACCATATAAAACGGTTCATAGAGATACTCGATATGGGCAATGTTGTGGGAAGGAGACTCGATTTTCTTCTTCAGGAGATAAACAGAGAGGTAAATACCATAGCCAGTAAATCAAGCGATTACACCATATCCAGCCTGACAGTAGAGATGAAGACAGAGATTGAAAAGATGAGAGAACAGGTACAGAATATACAGTAAAAAAGGTTAAACGGCAAAGGTAACGAAGCCCGCCACGTTAGACAATAATTACTATCTAACGGGGCCCGTATCGGTTATGTGTAATGGCAACGTGGAAAAGCCGAATGACGTAGCCGATAGACGAAACGGGTATCATGGCCGTAACCGTGACCTTGAAAAGGGGTTTACTATGAAAAAGGGTAACTTAAGTCCGGTACTCGTTAATATAGGGTTTGGCAATGTAGTAGCCGCCTCTAAGGTGGTCGCAATTGTAACGCCTGGTTCTGCACCTATGAAGAGGCTTCGTGAGGAGGCGAAAAAAAGAGGCAAATTAATTGATGCAACTGAGGGGAGGCGCACCCGTTCGATAATAGTAACAGATAGCGACCATATTATACTCTCAGCACTTCAGGCAGAGACGATCACGCAGAGATTCATTGAAGAAAAGGAAACCCTTGCAGAAGAAAAAGAATAGAGGTGGCCTGTTTATAGTCTCTGCACCTTCAGGGGCTGGAAAAACAACGCTGTGCAAAAAACTGGCCTCGGCACTACCTGATCTGAAATGTTCGGTCTCCTATACGACGCGGCACCCACGACCAGGAGAAATTAATGACAGGGACTATACATTTATTAGCAGGAATGAATTCGGGTTGATGATTGATAAAGGGGAATTTGTAGAGTGGGCAGAGATACATGGAGAGCTTTACGGCACTTCAAAGGATAGACTTGAAGAACTTGTGAGTTCAGGTATTGATGTCATCCTTGACATAGATACACAGGGCGCAATGCAGTTAAAAGAGAAATACAGAGGAGGAGTATATATCTTTATACTTCCACCTTCTATGGAAATACTAAGAGAAAGACTTGAAAAACGAATGACTAATTCGAAGGAGGATATAGAAAAAAGGCTTAAGAGGGCGGTTAATGAAATAAAAAGCTATCGGGATTATGATTATGTTATAATTAATAACATCCTCGAGTATGCCCTAAATGAGCTCGAGGCAATAGTTATCTCGCATAGGGTCTCCACTAAAAGGATTGATCCCCTGTGGATTGAAGAGAGATTTTTACCCCGTTAGAAAGCCCATGTGGGTTTTCTAACGGGGTTTAAGATAGGAGGAAAAATATGGATATTATTTCTCTGCCAATTGAATATGACCGTGATAAGATTGATGGGAGATACAGGATTGTAGCAATAGCATCCCAGAGGGCGAAGGAACTTTCTTTAGGCGTTAAACCTAAGATTAAGACAAAGGCGAAGAAAGTCACTACCATATCCGTTGAAGAAACGATAGATAATGCTATCGAATTCCTGACAGGTGAAGATGCAAGAAAGGCAAGGGAAGGGGCCAAGAAGTTTGACTACAGAAAACTCCTGGAGGAGAGAAAGAGGGAGATTGCTGGCGAGGACCTCACAGAGCTCGAGAAAGACCTAAAGGTCTATCTGCATGAAAAGGAGGCACAGGACACGAAGACCGTGGAGGACCTCTTTACCGAAAGACGAGAGGAAGGTGCTGAGGAATAAATCTGTACTCCTTGGCGTTACAGGTGGAGTTGCAGCTTACAAGGCTGTTGATTTAATAAGAAGACTCAGAGATGAAGGTGCGTCGGTCAATGTCATTATGACCGAGGCTGCTAAAAATTTTATAACACCACTGTCTCTTGAAGTCGCCTCTCAGAATAGGGTTTATTCAGATCTCTTCAGTGATCCCATGGCACATATTATGTTGCCTGCCAATGCAGATATCATGGTTATAGCTCCTGCAACAGCAAATATAATCGGTAAGTTTGCAAAGGGAATTGCTGATGATCTTCTGAGCACATGCCTCCTTTCATTCAGAGGTAAGGTAGTTATCGCACCTGCAATGAACTGGAGGATGTATGAGAATCCTATTTTTCAGGAGAACTTGAGATATCTTTTATCCCGTGGAATCATCCAGGTCGGCCCTGAAAAGGGAAGTCTCGCGTGTGAGGAAGAGGGTATAGGAAAGATGTCAGACATTTTTGAGATAATCGAGTCGATAATATCTGCGCTAACAAAGAAGGACCTGTTAAAAGAGAAGATCATTGTAACTGCTGGCCCTACGAGAGAGTTCCTCGATCCTGTCAGGTTTATATCAAACAGGTCATCGGGCAAAATGGGGTATGCTATAGCGAGGGCTGCACTGAGAAGAGGTGCAGAGGTAACATTGATAAGTGGCCGTTCATCATTAAGTCCACCTAAGGGGGTTAAGTTCTTTTCTGTAGAGACTGCAGTGGATATGTTAGATGTCGTAAATA
>JBFMAM010000019.1:0-13349 GCA_040755805.1 Nitrospirota bacterium | reverse complement strand
AGGGGGGTGTGGGGGGATTATTGATTACGCACTCTGCTATCCTGAGGGTTATCCGTGAGGTTGCCTTATCAGCAGGCGCCCATGGCATGGTTGGAGGCCAGGCCCAGGATATACTTTCAGAGAATTCAGAACCTGATAGAGATACATTGCACTTTATTCACCTTCATAAAACTGCAGCACTTATAACAGCATCTGTAAGAATGGGTCCAATACTCGCAGGCAGTGATGAAGATATGTTAAAGTCCTTAACAAGGTATGGAGAAAATATAGGGTTTGCCTTCCAGATTATTGATGATATACTCGATATCGAAGGCAATACAAAAGAGCTCGGCAAATCATCCGGTTCAGATAGGAAGATGAAGAAATTGACTTATCCGGCATTATTTGGCATAGAGAGGTCACGACAAAAAGCAAAGGATTTAGTCTCTGGGGCAATAGATGCCCTCCGCATATTTTCCTATGAGGCAGACCCCTTGAGGGAAATTGCCCACTATCTCATAAAAAGGAGGGCTTGATGTATCTGGAACTGATCAAATCACCATCAGATTTAAAAAAGCTCCCCATTTCAGAACTCAAAAAGCTCGCAAGAGAACTCAGGGAGACAATAATCGAAAGGGTCTCAATAAATGGGGGGCATTTAGCATCAAACCTCGGAGTAGTAGAACTGACAATCGCCATCCATTATGTATTCAATTCACCTATAGATAAAATAATATGGGATGTTGGCCATCAGTCCTATTCCCATAAACTCCTCACCGGGCGATATGAGATGTTTTCGACATTAAGAAAATATAAAGGTATCTCTGGCTTTCCCAAGAGAGATGAGAGTGAACACGATGCCTTCGGTACCGGACATAGCTCCACATCAATCTCAGCGGCCCTCGGAATAATCGAGGGGAGAGACATCCTTAGAAAATTCGAAATTCGAAATTCGAAATTCGAAATTCCAGGAAGGGTCATAGCTGTTATCGGCGATGGAGCAATGACATCAGGACTTGCATTTGAGGGATTAAACAATGCAGGCCATCTTAAAAAGGACATTATCGTAATTCTGAATGATAATGAGATGTCCATATCCCAGAATGTGGGCGCTCTTTCTGCATATCTGAACAGGATACTTACGGGAGAGTTCTATCAGAAATTCAGAAAAGAGACAAAATCCTTTCTCAAAGGTATACCGAAATTAGGAGGGAGAGCTGCAAAAATAGCTCAGAGGGCAGAGGAGATGCTCAAAGGGCTTTTCCTGCCTGGAATAATCTTTGAGGAGCTCGGATTTAACTATGTCGGCCCCATAGATGGCCATAACCTCGAACTATTAATTGCGACACTGAAAAGGATAAAGGGGGCTTCATCCCCTACACTTATCCATGTTATAACAAAGAAGGGTAAGGGCTATGAGTTTTCAGAGAAATATCCTTCCATGTTTCACGGGGTCGGACCCTTTGAACTCGAAACAGGGTCGCCTGTAAGTGGAGGAGGGCCTGCATACAGTGAGGTATTTGGTGATACCCTGATAGAACTCGCAGCCAAGGATAACAGGATAGTTGCTATTTCAGCAGCAATGAAGGAAGGCACAGGCCTTGAGCATTTTGCAGAAAGGTATCCTGATAGATTTTATGATGTCGGCATCGCAGAACCCCATGCCGTAACATTCGCTGCAGGGCTTGCAACACAGGGGTTAAAACCTGTTGTCGCAATCTATTCCACTTTTCTCCAGAGGGCATACGATGAGATAGTCCATGATGTCTGTCTCCAGAATCTACATGTTGTTTTCGCCATTGACAGGGCAGGTATAGTTGGAGAAGACGGATCTACACACAACGGACTGTTTGATCTGTCCTATCTAAGGCATATCCCGAATCTCGTTGTTATGGCACCCAAGGACAATCTTGAACTTAGAGCTATGCTTGAACTTGCTATAAAACATAATGGGCCTGCTGCCATCAGGTATCCGAGAGGAAAGGTAATACAGGATACAGGATCAGGATACAGAATACAGAATACAGAATTGGAGATAGGGAAGGCTGAGATTCTCAAAGATGGGAAGGATATAGCACTAATAGCCATAGGTAATACTGTTTACCCAGCCCTATCGGCAGCGGAAAGGCTCGAGAAAGAGGGCATCAATGTAATGGTCATTAATGCAAGATTTATAACGCCCTTAGACCAGAATCTCCTATTATCTGTAGCATCAAGGATTAAAAGAATAATAACTGTAGAGGAGAATATTCTTGCCGGCGGTTTTGGTTCAGCAATACTGGAACTTCTAAGTAAAACAGAGTTGATCGATGTATCAGTGAGGAGAATCGGGATAAGTGATGAATTTGTTGAACACGGCTCACAGGCCATCCTCAGAAAAAAATACGGGCTCGATGAAGAGGGGATATATCAGGCTGTACTCTCATTTATTAGAGAACCATCATACAGTCATTAAATCCAAGTTATCTACAAATCTTGGTAATCACAAACACCAAATAAGCTCCAATAATCAATCACCAAACAATGTATTGTAATTTGTTGATTGAATTATTGGTTATTATCTGGTTATTGTAATTTGGTTATTGGTAGTTGTCTGATTATTGGTTATTAGTTGGTTGCAACGGAAAACTATAAATCAAATTTTTGAAAGTCTATGCCCCATAAAGAAAGATTAGATAAAATCCTTGTTTCGAGGGGGCTTGTAAAGAGCAGAGAGATGGCAAAGGCCCTTATAATGGAAGGTAAAGTCCTTGTAAATGGTAAAAAAATAACAAAGGCAGGCACCCCTGTCAGTGAGGCTTCAGAAATATCCCTTAAGGAAGAAGACCTACCTTATGTCAGCAGAGGAGGTCTTAAGCTCGAGGCAGCAATAAATTTCTTCAACATTGATCTGAATGATAAGATTATTATGGACGTTGTTTCATCAACAGGTGGATTTACAGACTGTTTGTTGAAGAAGGGGGCGAAGAAGGTCTACTGTATAGATGTAGGCTATGGTCAGCTTGCGTGGTCACTGAGAAGAGACCCGAGGATCGTAGTAATGGAAAGAACGAATATAAGGCACCTTGATAAAATACTCAGGGGCCAGGAGTCAACCCTGAATCAAGTTCAGGACAGGGGTCAAGAGTTTGAAGACCTCATAAAAAGCAATATAGATATGGCGACAGTGGACGTCTCGTTCATCTCCCTGACAAAGGTGATTCCTGTAGTACTTGGGTTTCTTAAGGAGGAAGGTGAGGTGCTTGCACTCATTAAGCCACAGTTTGAGGTGGGGAAAGGAGAGGTTGGAAAAGGTGGAGTCGTTAGGGAAGAAGTAAAGAGGTTAAGGGCTGTCGAAGATGTGCGGAAAAATTCAGAGGAACTTGGCCTTAAGACCATTGGAATATTTCGGTCCCCTCTCCCAGGGCAGAAAGGTAATATAGAATATTTTCTGTATATGAAAAAGATTTAGAGTTCAATAAAAATGGAAGAACAAAAGTTTTTAGCACTTGACCTCTCAATAGCCTCCAAGGAATTAATAGAACTACTTATTGAGGACCCTCCTGAACCTTCGATATTTGAGGAGATTGTGAAGGCAAACATTAACAGGCCTGAAATACTCACACTTCTCCTTGAAAGCCCTTATACGCCTGACGAGGTCAGACGACATGTTAGTAATATCTTGAGTGTGCCTGTAAAGCCACTATCAGAAATTGCTAAGGTTGAAAGAGCACCTGAGGTGCGTGCACATAACTTTCTCCAGAAGATTCAAAAATTAAGTGTTCCGGAGAGGATACATCTTGCACTAAGGGGAGGAAGGGAAATAAGGTCGATTCTGATTAAGGATCCAAACAAAGAGGTGGTGATGACTGTTTTGGAAAACCCGAAGATTACCGAGACCGAAATAGAGATGATTGCTAGGTCGCGCTCGATATATGAAGAAGCACTGAGGAAGATAACAAAAAAGAAAGAATGGATGAAAAACTATGCAATAGTTCTTGCACTTGTGACAAATCCTAAAACTCCACCTAACATTGCAGTTACTCTCGCTATTGAACTAAAAACAAAAGACCTTACAGTGCTCGAGAAAAACAAAAACGTTACGGAGGCAGTTCGGGCTGCCGCAAAGAAACTTCTTCAATGGAGAAAGACACACTGAGAAAAGGCTCTAAAAACCTATTGCAAATTTTATTTAAATACCTTTTAATTAAAAGAATTCCTCGAAACTTTGCGGGGTATGATCTGTTATCCTTTGCTGCTGTCATTCCTGCTTGTCGGGAATCCTTCTTTGTTTCAGGAAGATTCTGGACAAGCCCGCCTCAGGCGGACAAGCCAGAATGACATGATGACATAGTGAAAATCGTTTTCAGTCATGATACCTCGCAACTCTGCTGCGGGGTAATTCATTAAAAATTCAAAAATATAGGTTGTGTAATGCTTAGGACCTTTAAGGTAGAAAAGTTTCATGCAGGTCTCATTCCTGAATCTACATTATTTAAGGTATTAAAATATCTTGATAAAGAGGATGTTGAAACGCCATTTCTTCTCATAGACAGCGAGAAGGTCAAGGGAAAGGTAGCCATGATTGGCCGATACATTAAAAACTCAAAAGTATTTTATGCTGTTAAGGCAAACCCTGACATCGAGATACTCAAATTTCTCAATGAACTAAAATTGGGGTTTGAAATATCCTCTGAAGGAGAATTGGGAATACTTTCATCGTTAGGCGTAGAACCAGAAAGGATCATATCTAGTAATCCCATAAAATCTCTGAAATTTTTAAAGATGGCTGCATCTTATGGTGTAAATTATTTCTCTTATGATTCTACATACGAAGTTGACAAACTTGCAAAATTTGTCCCTGGGTGCAATGTCTATGTCAGGCTTTCAGTCCCAAATGAGGGAAGCGAATGGCCGCTTAGCAAGAAGTTCGGAGTCGAACTTGATGAGGCTGCAGGACTTTTGTCTTACGCAAGAGATAAGGGACTCAATCCAGTTGGTATTACATTTCATGTTGGCTCTCAGTGCACGAATGTTTATAACTGGAATATTGCCCTTGATAAAACAAAGGCTCTATGGGATAAAGCCGAAAGGAACGGAATAAAGTTAGTTCTTTTAAATGTCGGTGGCGGTTATCCAATAAAATATACCAAAAATGTAGTAAACATAGAAACGATAGAGAAAAATGTAAACAGCCTCATTTATGATAAATTTCCTGAAGCTACAGAGATACACATCGAACCCGGCAGGGCGGTGGTCGGGGATGCGGGTATATTAGTAACCACAGTGATTGGTAAGGCCCGAAGGGCCGATGAAGATTGGCTTTACATTGATGTAGGCGTTTTTAACGGGCTGATGGAAAGTGTTGGAGGAATAAAATATAGTTACATTGTTGAAAGCTATAAACATATAAGATATAAAAAAAGGTGGACAATAGCAGGTCCGAGTTGTGACAGCTTTGATGTAATAGATAAAAATGTAGTACTTCCAGAACCTGATGTCAGTAACCTGATTCTCATATTATCCAGTGGTGCCTATACAGTCTCATATGCTTCAGAATTTAACGGTTTTTCGATACCAAAAACAATACTTATATAGGGAAGGTATTAAGCCAGAACACAGATTGCACAGAGGAAAGACGATTAAACTGTTTAACCTAATTAATGTTTAAGAAATTCTCTGTGCTCTCTGTGGTTTGGTTTTCAAATTTTACATAAGGAAAGGGATGAAAAATGATTAAATTTTTTGAAAGAGCCCCATATGCACCAGTTGAATATTCCTATGATGTTGAAGAAATCCTTTATAAGGGTAAGACTAAATTTCAGGAGATCATGGTTGTAAGAAATCCATATTTTGGTAAAATGCTTATCCTTGATGACGTTGTCCAGCTAACCGAAAGGGATGAGTTTTTTTACCACGAAATGCTTACCCATATCATAATGCATGCCCATCCAGATCCAAGAAAGGTTATCGTTATTGGCGGTGGAGATGGAGGAGTGATCAGAGAAGTTTTGAAGCATAAAAGCGTTGAAAAGGTTTACTTTGTAGAGATAGACGAAGAAGTAATCAATGTTTCAAAAAGATTTTTTCCGTCTGTAGCGTACGGTATTGACGATCCTCGTGTAGAGATAAAGATTATGGACGGTGCAGAGTTTATAATAAAAAGAAAATCTTCAGATATAGATGCTATTATAGTCGACTCTACAGACATTATTGGTTTTGCAAGAAGTCTTTATACAACAGAGTTTTTTACCTCGATAAGAGACTGCCTGACAGATGAAGGCATGTTTGTTACACACTCAGAATCACTTCATTTTCATAAGGATATGGTTATCGAGATTCAGGAAACGATGAAAAGGGTCTTCCCCATAGTTGACTTATATACTGCTCCACTTGCAACCTATCCAGGAAATTGGTGGACATTTGCATGTGCATCAAAAAAATATCTTCTTCGAGAATCGAGAAGGATACAAGAGATTGAGACCAAATTTTATGATAAAGGAATACATGCACAGAGCTTTATAACAGAAGGCTTATATAAAAAGCTTTTAGATAAAACCCTTAAATGGTAACAGATTGTTTTATTATAGTAAACGTAGTAAGTATTGTTACATTGTCATTGCAAGCCCCGAATCGAGTTCGGGGCGAAGCAATCTCTAAGTGATGGAGATTGCCACGTCGTCCCGAAAGCATTCGGGACTCCTCGCAATGACATTTATTTAGTGCGCTTTTAATGAACTACTACGCGGCTGATCTGTGAGTATCAACTCTCATTCCGCACTTGATGCGGAATCCAGTCCTTCGACAAGCTCAGGATGCATGGTGAGACTTCGGCATGAGCTCAGTCGAACGCCTGTCGAACCATGGATTCCTGCTTCTGCAGGAATGACGATAAAAGGATTTCGATAAATCTTTACATATACACATAGGGGTCATATAGGGATTTTTTAAACACAAATGAGCAAGAATACAAAAATCAGCGATAACTGGTTTATCGATAAAGAGAGCGAGTATAGATGGATATTTCACAGGGTGAAGGAACATGTGTTGTCTACAAAGACAAGGTTTCAGGTGGTAGAGCTTATTGATACCTATAACTTTGGCCGTGTCGTCATCCTTGATAACAAAATCCAGTCTGCCGAGGTAGATGAATTTATCTACCATGAGGCCCTTGTGCATCCTGTTATGATTACACATCCAGAGCCTGAAAATATTTTGATACTCGGTGGAGGTGAGGGCGCAACACTAAGAGAGGTTCTTAAGCATCCAGCCGTTAAAAAAGTTATTATGGTAGACATTGATGAGGAATTTGTTAAGCTATGTAAAACTCGCCTAAAAAATTGGCATAGGAGCTCATTTAATAACAAAAGGGTCGAATTAATCTTTGCTGGCGCAAGAGAATATATCAAAAAAATAAAATCTAAATTCGATGTTATAATTGCTGACATCAGTGATCCTGTTGAGGAAGGCCCGGCTAAATTGCTTTATACAAAAGAATTTTATTCTTTCATAAAAAGAACCTTGATGCCAGACGGGATCTTTGTGACTCATGCAACAGAAGTCCAATATATCCCTCATAAAAGCATTTCTCCTGAGATTTTTAGAACATTTGCTGAGATTTTTCCTATAGCAGAATTCTATTATGACTATATCCCGAGTTTTAGTTCTCTATGGGCATTTACGGTTGGCTCATTAAAATATAGTCCCATGAAGATGTCTTCTACTAACATAGGCAATAGATTAAAAGAAAGGAGACTTGAAAACCTCTTGTATTATGACGTGGAAACACATAAGAGATTATTCTATCTACCCAAGTGTCTAAGAAAACTTTTAGGAATAATCTGAAAACTTGACTAAGGTAATCTGACCTTATAAAATGATATGCGGTGATTTTTTATAAACCCAAATGTTGCATAAAAAGGCTGGCAGACGAGCTGAAAAACCTTTACAAAGCGACAAGATTTTATTCTGATACACATGACTGTACATTTAACCTTTAGTGCATTTTGCAAAGAGGCTGGCTGGCCAGACTAAAGGTCTATAAGGTGTCGCTGGTAAAGCTTTTTCAGCACATCTGCCAGCCATATTGGAAATAAGTTTTGCAACTGTTGAGATGAGTAATCTAATAAAGGTCCCTATTTATATATCTGCATTTATATTTCTTGGCCTCATCTTTGGTTATCTCACCTTCAAGATTTTGAGCTTCAGCCGAACAGTTGAGGTACCTGCCTTATATGGAAAGAGCCTTATGGAAGCAAATGGATTACTCGCAGAGAAAGGACTCTACCTTAAGATCGGAGGCGAAGATTATGATTCTACCGTCCCACTAGGACACATACTCAAGCAGGATGTTCCAGCGGGGAATAAAGTTAAAGAACGAAGGGGCATAAAGGTTATCATCAGTAAAGGTCCAAGGGTGCAGACAGTCCCCATTCTCGTCAATGAAACACTTTTAAATGCCGAGTACATGCTACTTCAGAAGGGGCTGAAGATAGCAAAGGTAATAAGGGTGCACTCGGATACAGTTGAAAGGGATAGGATTGTAGCTCAAAAACCTGAACCTGATGAAAGGGTAAGTGACCATATCACGGTACTTGTTAGTCTCGGCCCTCATGAGGTAATCTATTACTGTCCTGACTTCAAAGGTATGTCTATTGAACAGGCAAAAGAGCTTGCCGAAAAGTTGAACCTGAAAATAGAGACTGGAGGCTATGACAGCAATGTGAAGGCGCAAAAACCAGTGCCCGGGACACATATAAAAAAGGGAGATACGATTTATTTACAATTTGAATAAGAAATTTTAATGAACCACAGAGAACACAGAGGGCACAGAGAAATAATAAAAATAATCTAAGGATTTTTAAAATTTATGTCCTTCATTCTCTGTGTCTCAGTGTCTCTGTGTTTTATATCCCATGCAAAGAACAAACCTAAGGAGATAATATGGTTAAAATTGCAGCATCAATACTTTCTGCCAATTTTCTGAAACTCGGTGAAGAGATAAAGGCAGCTGAGGCAGCAGGGACTGACATGCTCCACATTGATATTATGGACGGCCATTTTGTCCCTAATATAACCATAGGCCACTCAATAGTAGAGTCGATTCGAAAAATTACCTCTATCCCACTCGATGTCCACCTCATGATAGAAGAACCAGACAAATATCTGAGGGATTTTATAAAGGCAGGTGCAGATTATCTTTCAGTCCATATTGAGGCTTCAGTACACCTGCACAGAACAGTGCACTGGATAAAGGAAAGCGGTGTAAAGGCTGGTGTTTCGCTTAACCCTGCAACACCTGTCTGGAACCTTGAGCATATACTTCCAGATGTAGACTTTGTCCTTCTGATGTCTGTAAATCCAGGCTTTGGAGGTCAGGAGTTTATACCTCAGATTATTGAAAAAATAAAAATGCTAAAAAGGCTCATTAGAGGAAAGGGGCTTTCAACCATTATAGAAGTTGATGGTGGCATAAAACTCGATAACGCAAAGAATATCGCATCTGCCGGGGCTGACATCCTCGTTATAGGCTATGCCTTCTTTAATTCCGGTGATTATGGAACAATTATGAAAAGATTAAGAGAATATCTTGGAAATTGACAGTATAATTGAGTGCGCAGAGGAACTAAAAGAAAGGTCCTTATATCTACAATCCCTGAAGTTATTTAAAAAGGCATTGCAAAGATATACTAAAATATGCGACCGTGATGGAATGCTCCATTGCATACTATCTTTAGGCGATACTTACAGGATGGTGGGTAATTTAGATGCAGCCGCGAAAAACTATTCAAATGCAATCAGACTTGCCAGGAAACTCAGAGATACAATCAAGGTTGCTGATGCCAGGGTTGGTCTGGGTCTCTCTTTAAAGGCCCAAGGTAAGTGGAAAGAAGCTGTAAAACTCATCCGTAAATCAAAAAGTATATACCATAAAAAAGGTGACAGGGAAGGCCTTGCCTTTACACTCTGGGCAGAGGCAGGGGCTTTAAGGATAAAGGGAGATATCATAGGGGCAATCAGGACCTTCAAAGAATCTTATAGGATATCCAAATCTATTAAAAACATTCAGGGCGGTGGTTACTGCCTCTGTGGTCTCGGAGGTGCATCCCGTATTGCTGGAAGATTCAGTGATTCTCTCAGGTACTATATTGCTGCAAACAGATTATTCTCCACCATCAAAGATACATTCGGCACAGCCTACTCCTATTGTGGTATTGGAAATGCATACAGGATGCTAAAGGATTATAAAAGTGCCCTTAATAATCTCATAAAGGCAACCAGGCTATATAAAAAGATCGGAGATAAGGTAAGTTATTCATATACTGCATGGAGTCTCGGGGCGACGCACAAGATGATCGGTAACTACAAAAGGGGTCGTGATTATTTTATCAGGGCTATGATGCTCTTTAAGAAGACAAAAGACCCGAGAGGTATCATCTACTGCAGGCTTGGTCTCGGAGAGCTCGATTTCCTCGAAGGCAAAAATGCAGTTGCAAAAAGACGGCTAACCGCAGCCCTATACGAATCAGCCAAAAATAGTTTTGCTGTCGAGAAGTGCCATGCTGCAACAATCTTATCCTATATGAATAATCCCCCTAAGTCCCCCTTTAAAATCCCCCCATACCCCCAGGGAAGATTTTCAAGAAAGATAGATAATAGATGTTATAATAGGCTTGGGTTGAAACTCAGGTTTCAGGGATTACCTTTTAATATCCCATAAGAAAAATAACCAATAACCAAATTACAATAACCAAACAAAAAGATAATAAATAATCAAACAGTTTGGAACTTGGAATTTGGTTATTGGTGATTGGCAATTTGGGGGCTTGAACATGGGGGTCCTGAATCTCCCGAACACACTTACGATAACGAGGATAGTTATCATACCAATCTTCATAACCGCAATAATATATAAGCGTTATAACTATGCCCTCTATCTCTTTTTATTTGCTGCCCTTACAGATATATTTGATGGCCTCTTTGCTCGTCTTAGAAACCAAAAAACTGCAATTGGCACATTTCTCGACCCCCTCGCCGATAAATTTCTGCTTGTTACGGCATTTATTATTTTATCTACTTATGGCTGGATACCTAAATGGCTTACAGTAACAGTTATAAGCAGAGACATTATTGTTACTATAGGCTGGTTTCTACTTTATCTTATCACCGATACATCAAGGGTAGATCCAACAGTGCTTGGTAAGGCTACAATATGGGCACAGAGTATACTCATCGTTTACGTGCTCATGGATATCAATCTGCTTTCCCTGCCGGATATCTCCCGTCTGCTTCAATGGACAACTGCGGGGCTCACTATCTTTTCCGGGCTCCACTATATTTACAGGGGATTAAAACTGACACATGCAGGCTAAAAACGGCATAGAGATAGATAGTATCCATCCTGGCAGCCCGGCCGAGAAATCAGGACTTCTTACCGGTGATATACTGCTCTCTATAAACTCACATAAATTGCGTGACCCCATTGACTTCGTGTTTTACAGTGCCGACGATGATCTCGATATAGAAGTAGAAAGGGAAAGGAAAAAGATAAGTGCTCATATAGTCCGGAAAGAGGGCGAGGAATTTGGTATAGATTTTAAACCCTTTAAGGTCATGCAATGTAAAAACAACTGTATATTCTGTTTCGTCAAACAGCTCCCTAAGGGGCTGCGAAAAACACTCTACGTAAAAGATGAGGACTACAGGATGTCCTTCCTGTACGGAAATTACATCACACTTTCGAATTTGAGCAAAGAAGACAGAAGACGTATTGTTGAACAGAGGTTAAGTCCACTATACATTTCCGTACATTCAACAAATAGGGCCCTGAGGAATAGACTACTCGGAAATGCAAAGGTTTTAGATATCCTTAAAGAACTCAAATTTTTTACTGATAACAAGATAAGGTTTCATACTCAGATTGTTCTCTGTCCAGGCTACAATGACGGAAAAGAACTTTATAAGACAATCAGTGACCTTTACAGATTTTATCCGTATGTTTTATCCATTGCAGTCGTCCCAGTCGGGCTGACTAAACACAGAAGACATCCTATCCGGCCTGTCGAGAAAGAAGAAGCTAGAGATACAATAAGGATAATTAAATCATTTCAGAAGAGGTTTAGAAAAAAACATGGTGACCCTATTGTATACGGAGCAGACGAACTATATATAAAGGCAGAACAGCCCTTCCCTTCACTCAAGGACTATGGAGATATGCCCCAGATAGAAAATGGTGTCGGAATGGTACCACTATTTCTGAGCCGTGCAAAAAAGTTCAGGATACCTAAGTCGCTTTCGCGTAAAAAGAGATTTATTACATTTACAGGGCTCTCGTTCTATCCATTTCTCAAAAGGTTTATAGAAAAACTTTCTGAGAAAGAAAACCTTGATATTGATGTTATACCTGTTGAGAATAGATTTTTTGGTGTATCAATTACAGTTACAGGACTGCTAACAGGAAGGGATGTAATAAGAGCACTATCAGAAAGGATAGGTGATCACGAAATAATACTCGTGCCCGATACGGTGCTGAAGAATGGAGAAGACATATTTCTCGATGATATCACTTTAAAAGATATGGAAGATACGCTCGGTATACCTGCAAGAAAGATTAAATCAACGCCAGATGGACTGATACAAGGTATTACAGGAGAAGGACGGTGAAATATCCCCTTGTCTTTTCGAGGCACAAAAGATGATGAAAATTAGAGATTGCTTCGCAATAACAGAAGCGAAGGGCTCGTAATGACAAGAAGGGATTTTCAGGTGAAAATTACCGGCACAACAAAAATAACAGGACTTTTTGGCTATCCGGTTGAACATACCCTATCCCCCGCAATGCATAATGCTGCATTTGAGGCACTCAACCTTGATTACTGTTATGTTGCATTCCCTGTTCATCCTGATTTTTTAGAAGATGCTGTCAGGGCAGTAAGGGCTCTGAATCTAAGCGGTGTAAATGTTACCATCCCACACAAGGAAAAAGTGATCTCACTACTTGATAAGATTGATAAGGAGGCATCTTTTATTGGTGCGGTAAACACAATAGTGAATTCAGAAGGCATCCTTACAGGTTACAACACTGACGGAAGGGGATTTATGCAATCTCTTTCCGAGGGTAATATTTCAGTCGAGGGGAAGGATATTTTAATAATTGGTGCAGGTGGTGCATCAAGGGCAATAAGCTATCATCTTAGTCAGATAGCAAAAAAAATATTTTTATATGACATCTATAAAAACAGAGTGGAAAGACTTATACAGGATTTGAAAGAGATTCGTGATAATGTATCACCCATTGAGGATATTTCCAGCATTGATAGATTCCATATAATAATTAACGCTACACCATTAGGATTGAAAAAAGAAGACCCGTTACCTCTCGATACAGACCT